>DAHUXF010000012.1 GCA_027307295.1 Acidobacteriaceae bacterium | reverse complement strand
TAGCCAGATAAACTACCCTGTCAACTTGTGCAGCCAGGGCCTGCGCGTAGTGGCTCTTCCCGCTGCGAGCGCCTCCAAGTACAAGCGTAATGATGGCCTGACTCATTGCATTGCTCTTCTTCGCCGGAAAAATAGGCGCACATCAACTCTTGCTGAAATCACAATCCCAGATAACCGGAATGAATATACTTAGATAGTGTCCAGCTCTCCCATCGAAGCCGGAACAGCCCAAGCTTGGGTCTGATCGGTCTCCTGACTTACGCTGTATAAAAGCCGCTCTTACCACTCAAAAACGGCCTTTCAGCGATTACAGTTGCGGGGCAGTGGCGGATTTTCACCGCGCTTCCCATACATCAGACAGCTAAATTTATAGTTTCCGGCCTTTCCAAAGTCAAGTCCGACTTTTCCTTCGCTCTTTTAACGAAGGAAATCTAGCCAAAGAGTTTTTTGTGAGGCTGCAAACTTGTTTGCGACGATTATTCCGGCTAGGATATTGCGATCATGGCTATCGCTCAACGAATTGTGTCACTACTACCTTCTGCCACAGAAATGGTTTATACCCTTGGCCTTGAAGACCATTTGGTTGGGGTGACGCATGAATGCGATTATCCTGCTTCGGTCAAATCTAAACCTGTTGTAGTAAGGAACGCTGTTCCTGTTGAAACCATGACGGAATCCGAAATTGACAAAGCAGTTTCGGAGCGCGTCCAGGCAGGATTGAGCGTTTATCAAATTGATGAGATTCTGCTGCAACAACTCGCCCCTGATTTAATTCTGGTCCAGGACCTATGTGACGTATGCGCCCCGTCTGGAAATGAAGTAAGCCGCGCCCTGAAAGTGCTTTCCAAGACGCCGGAGATCGTCCATTTATCCCCAAAATCTCTGGCAGGAATTCTGGAGAATCTTCGCGAAGTCGCTCAAGCAGCAGGATGTCCGGAAAAAGCGGAGCGGTGGATCAAGGAAACCTCTGAAAGGCTGGAGAACATAGCTGCTGTTACCCAGCCCTTACCCCGTCGCCGGGTCTTTTGTATGGAATGGTTGGATCCGGTTTATTGCAGCGGTCATTGGGTGCCTGAGATGGTCAAGATCGCAGGCGGCATTGATGAACTTGCGAGGCAAGGCAGCGATTCAGTTCGCATTTCATGGAACGACGTGCTGGCGTGGGCGCCCGAAGTATTGATTGTGATGCCGTGTGGATGCCATTTGGAAAAAGTTGTGGAGCTTGCGGCAAAACTAGCAACATTTCCAGGGTGGTCAGATTTGCCTGCAGTCCGCCAGCAAAAAGTATTTGCCGTAGACGCCAATGCATACTTTGCCAGACCCGGTCCCAGAGTGGTTGATGGAGCAGAACTTTTGTCCCATCTAATCCACCCTGAAATCATTCCCTGGAGAGGCCCGGAAACTGCCTATCGAAATTTAAATATTTAGCCAGTTTGCAGAGCCGTAGGAATCACCTGCGTCTGTTCTACGATGAGCGGCCTCTGGGTACGTGCAGCAGCTATTAAACTCTTACAGGGGTTAACGAATGAGGATTTCCTGCTTTCGATAACGCTCCCATGCATTACGAGATAATTCCGGGTCTAAATGTTCTTCTTCCGGATACCCAATGCACAAATATGCAATCAGCTTCCAACCGCTTGGAGCGCCGAGTATTTTTTTTATCTCTGCGGGCTCCAGGATCGAGACCCAGCCTACTCCCAAGCCATATGCGCGGGCAACAAGCCACAACGTATGTACAGAAATGACTGCCGAATATTCAAGCATTTCCGGCATGGTTTGCCGTCCCAGGCCGTGCCCAACCTGGGTTTCCATATCACAAAAGACCGCCAGGTGCTCCGGGGCTTCATCCAATCCAGCCAGCTTTAGCTTGGCATAGTGGGCTGCTCTTTCGTCCTCATAAGATTCCAAAGCGGCCACGTTGCACGCCAGAAAATTGTTCCGGACCGCAGAACGCAGGTTCGGATTACGCACACAGACGAACCGCCAGGGCTGGCTGTATCCAACTGATGGGGAAAGCGACGCAAAATTGATAATTGTTTCCAGGAGCTCGCTGCTGATGGGCTCGCGCCGAAAACGTCGAACATCTCGTCTCCAACGGACCAGGTCAGCAAAATGGCTGATGAACAAATCGTCAAATTTTGGCACAGTATCCATCACAACTTACCGCCCTTCATCACTCCGACCGGATACAGAGGTCTGGGAGGCCTGGTTTTTTCTGAAATACAATTGGTCCCCCAAGACAGTTTGCCACCCATCAGACTCCGTGTCCAAAATTATAGGCTTGCATCCGCAACACTTGCATCGGCAACAATGTCTACCTGAGAACGATTATTAAAGCCAGTGGAGACAGCATTTTATCTGGAGAATGCCATATCTCAGTGGGAGCTACAGCCGGGACTGAGGGGAAAAGTTTTTTCAATCGACAATAGTTGGCCGGCTTCGCTCTGGAAACTCGCCTTCTGTGTAAATGTTTGCGATACTGCGTTGCCATCGGATGTTTGCTGGGGAAATTGCGCTGTCCACAGCGACACGGGTGCGCCAAAGCTGCAAACAACACCGTTGCACGAACGGTAAGACGGCTGCACCGTGGAATTGTTGGAAAAGTCAACGAGGGCTCCAGGGGCCAGTTTGCAGTGGTTTGCGTCTGTGCCTTGGCACAATGCCGGATTGAAGCCAGCGTTTGTTGGCTGGAAATTCCCATGGTTCACAATCACCTCAACGGTTATTGGCACGTCAATTGGATTGCCAATAGAGTGGAGCGTGAGGGAGCCTTTTGCATCAGCTACGCAGGACTTCCACTGGTTAGTACCGTCCATCTGTTTGACCCGATTAGAATCTTCGCCGGTATCGTAAGGATAGTTGCCCAGATTGACATCGAGCGCCTGCACCCGGTCCATGTCCCGGCGAGATGAAAAAGAGTGGACAGGCTCGCCACGCAGTGGCAGCAACTCCAGGTGATCAACTTTATTTCTGGAAATATGCATGACAGTAACATGTTGCAGGTTACCGGCATTGGAGGAACCGCTTTTGATTGCGCCGCCAGTCGCGCCCACCACAATATAACGAATGCCATCCAGTTCCTTTTCATCCTGGTTGTAATGGAAATGCCCGGCCACCACCGCGATTACGTTGTTCTTTCGCAACAAGGCGTGGATGGAAGCCCAATCGCTCCATTGGTACCACAAAGGCTGGTGCAGGAATACGACAGTCCCGTTGGAGTGGGAATGCGTGCTCAAGTCTTTTTTCAACCACTCGATTTGCGCCGCAGACAAATGGGAACGGAAGATGACTCCCCAGCGTGGGTCTGCGCCTGGAGCATCTGCTTCCTGAGAACTGAGAGCAATGAAATGATAATGCTTTACATCAAAGCTATAGTAAAGCTGACCGGAGGCCGGCTTGTAGAGACTTTGGAACAGTCTGCGAATTGTCTGGTCTGTTGACCCGAATGGCGGGTTGACGTCGTGATCGCCTGCGCTGATGTACCATTTGCATTGCAATGTGTCCAGAATGCCTGTCGCCTGAGCATAGGTCGCCTTATAAATTTCCGGCTTTGTTGGTTGCCAGTCCGGGCCGACACTCTCCACAAGATCGCCGCTGTGGAGAACAACGTCTGGCTTGTGCGAGTTTAGTGCAGCAACCCCTTTCTTCAGCATTTCATACTGATCGCCGCCCGAAGGAGCGAAAGTCTGATCGCCGATAATTCCGATCTTGATGTCCTGGGCCGGCATTAAAGCAGGCGTCCCGAAAAGCAGGCTGGCGATGATCAAATATATCTTCATGCAAAGTCCCTCGTTTGCAGTGATCTCTTGGCGGGAACGGGGCCAGATGCTTCCAGCCCTCGACGACAATTTTTAGATTAACACCCCTTTTCCTTTTTGAATCGAAGACACAAAAATACAATCTGTTGACATGCTGTTGACAATCACAGGGTCTCATGTCCGTACATTTGAATGCGTTCGTGAGGAGCGCTCCGCTGGTTGCCTTGCAGCTACGGTAGCTCTTGCGGGGAAATTTCTCGTGGGTCGTAATCTCGGCATTTCGGAATCCGAATTGTCAGTATGGTTCGGATAGCGCCCCGATTTCGCTTCCAGGTCGAAAGCCTGATTGAGAGAAATTTGGCCTCATATATCTCATACCTCTTAAACAACTTGAGAACGCCCAGATCGGAATACCGGAATGGGCTTGCACACTATTAGGCGGCACTGCTTCCAGAGAACGAAGTTTGTCCGATCAAAATTTGTGAACCAGCCGGAAGCCAACCAACCATTCTGGCGACAAGGAGAGAAACAACACATGGGTCGAAAATCAGAGGATCGAGAAGGTCTTTGGTTATCTGACAATTCCGATAAAGCACGGCTGCGCGCGGCTGAGAATGCCCGGCGCAACCGTGCCGAGATAACTGCAGCTTTGTCTCATGGCAAAGTCTCGCGGCGTGATCTGGTCAAATGGGGTTTATTCAGCGCAGCCGGCATCATGGCGCCGATAGGCGGATTGAACCCATTCGTGCGGCCGCTGAGCGGTGTAACTTTCCTTGATGGTGGTGGAGGGGGAGGAGGGGGATGCAGCCAGGTTCCTACAGGTCTTTCCCCCAGTCCGACTTTTGGCGTGGCACCCTTCAGCCAGCCGATGCCACGGTTTGACGTTTTACAACGCAACCCGGTTTCTATATTGAATCCTGCGCCTCAAGCGCAATCCAACCAGACACAGCAGCCGGTGGACCCGGCCCTGGTGGGTGGACAAACTGGATTAACCGGGCCAATCGAGGGACGTCCGCCGGGAGCTTCCTGGGCCCATCAGCGCTTTGCCCAGCTTCCGCCGCAGGTGGCAATTGAGGTCACGACTAAGCCATGCATTGCCAATACCAGTTATAACCCTGGCGTCACCTCAGACCTGAACTCAGGAATCAATCCGGCCGCTTCTCTTGCCCCAAGGGTTCATCCCAACTTTCCCGTGCAAAATTCCAATCGGATTTGGACTTTCAACGGCACCTTCCCTCCTAAGCTGGGGCAGATGCGCTACGGTGAACCGGTGCTGTTCCGCCATCACAATGCCTTGCCCACGGACATTACGAACAACGGCGGCTTTGGACGGTTTACCCTCACTACCCATGAGCACAATGGTCATCACGGCGCAGAAAATGACGGCTTCACCGGCGCTTATTTCTGGCCCAACCAGTTTTACGACTATCACTGGCCCTGGGTGCTGGCTGGCTTCAGCAGCATCAATACAGGCGCTACTGATCCCCGGGCCGGAGCTCCTGACGGCAACGGCGGCATCAACAAGCTGCCCGGAGACTGGCATGAGACCATGAGTACGCACTGGTTCCATGACCACATGTTCACCTTCACTGACCAGAATGTGTACAAGGGCGAGGCTGGCATGAACAACCTCTACAGCTCGCTGGATCGTGGAAATGAGGCGCTGAACGATGGCGTGAATCTCCGGATGCCCAGTGGCTCGGCCAAGGACTGGGGCAACCTGGACTTTGACGTGAATCTCATGGTCGCTGACAAAGCCTGGGATTCTAACGGACAGCTCACCATGGACACGTTGGCATTCGATGGTTTCCTGGGCGACCAGATGACCGTGAATTTTGCCTGGAAGCCGTTTTTCAATGTTTATGCCCGCAGGTACCGCTTCCGCATCCTGAATGCCAGCGTTTCCCGGTTCTTCGCATTCGCATTGAGCGACGGTTCGAACTTTGTACAGATTGGCAATGACGGCAATCTGCTGCCTCGCACGGTCAATCTTACGCAGACGGACCAGCTTGGCATCGCGGAGCGCTATGACATTGTGATTGATTTCTCCCGTTATAAAGCGGGCCAAACTGTTGACCTGGTGAACCTGCAACAGATGGCGAGCGGCCAGCTGCCAGGCCAGGTCCTGAGCGTCTCCCAGGCCACCAGCGGCTCATCCTGCGATCCGTGCGTTGGCGGATTTCTGCGATTCAAGATCATTGGCCCGCCGCCACAACAGGACCGTAGCGTTGACCCATCCGGCAACGGACAAGGCATTGTGTTGATCCCCAACCCAACTTTCCCCACGGCTGTCCGGCAGCGCACGTTCAGATTTGACGATAACGGACAACCGACAACCAGTGACCCAATCACCTCCTATGCAAATAGCGGACGATGGGGCATTCGCACCAGTAACAATGGCATAGAGGGAGAGACTCTCTCAGCCGACTATGGACGAATCTCAGCACAACCCGGATTCGCAACCTCAGAAATATGGACTCTGGAAGGCGGTTCCGGCTGGGACCATCCTATTCATATTCACTTTGAGGAAGGCCAGATCCTCTCCCGCAATGGCAGTAAGCCTTCCCCCGCGGAGAGCGGACGCAAGGATGTCTATCGCCTGCATCCGAATGGAACTGTGGTTCTGCAGTTACAGTTCCGCGACTGGGGCGGCATGTTCATGGAGCATTGCCATAACACTATGCATGAAGACAACGCCATGCTGTTGCGTTGGGACATCAATAATGCGGGCCAACCTTTCCTCAACCCGTTGCCAACTCCAATTTCCAAACCGACCGGCGTCACTTTTGAGACACCGGACGATATCCTTCCAAGCGCGTAACCCTGCCCTACAGAGCGCGTCCGCCAAGTCCGGGCGCGCTCTGGAAAAACTGAACTCCATACTCCACCCAGCAGAGGACCAGAGCGATGTTGATGAAGAATTGGATAAAACTGGCATCAGCGTCAGGACTTCTGATTGCATCTGCGGTATTCCAATTCTTTCCTCAAGCAGCGATAGCTGCTGGTCCGGACGCAAGCCACTTTCCTAACGTCGAACTGATAACCCAGGATGGGAAAAAAGTCCATTTCTATGACGACATGATTAAAGGCAAGATCGTCGTCATTGACATGATCTATACCAGTTGTGAATATGCATGCCCTCTGGAAACGGCCCGGCTGGCGCAGGTGCAGAAGAAGCTTGGCCCGCGCGTGGGATCGGACATCCTTTTTTACTCCATCAGCATTGATCCGCAGCACGATACCCCCGAGGTGCTGAAGTCTTACATGGAAAAATTCCACGTTGGGCCGGGCTGGACGTTTCTTACCGGAAAAAAAGCAGACATTGACTTCCTTAGCAAACGGCTCGGGTTGTATTCCGATCCCTCCATCAATAAGGATGGACACCTGCCTCACCTCCTCATTGGGAATGAAGCAACCGGCCAATGGATACGCGGTTCCGCTCTCGATACTCCATCCTTTCAAGCCAGAATGATCGGCGATTTCCTGGATAATTTTAAGCATTCCAATCTGGCAGAGCAGAAAAGCACAACCGATGGGCGTCCGCTGGAAAATTTTGACCAAGGGCAATATTTATTCGGGAGACAATGCATCGCCTGCCACACCATCGGCCATGGTGAAAGCATTGGGCCCGACCTGTTGGGCGTGACACAAGCGCGCAGTCGGCAATGGCTGCTGCGGATGATCCAGAAGCCGGAGCAACTGCTGGATGAAAAAGACCCAATCGCTACTGCTCTGTTCAAAAAATACAACGGCGTGCGCATGCCCAATACTTCTGTAAGCGATCTTGAGGCAAATTACATCATCGGCTATATTGAGGCACAGACAGCCGCCAGGCGACAGGGCATCCACCGGTAGCATCTTCTCACGCAATTGCCGAGCGCCGCTCACCAATGCCTGTTTTAACGTCTAAATTGCCAAAACATTTTGAGTAAAACAGAAAGGAATACCATTCTTGGTCCGGGACAGGAAAAAAAGAAGGGCGCGAATGTTTTCAATTCTCGCGCCCCTTGCCAGAGTGATTCCGTCGGAGGAGCATACATAGCGGGACAGCCACGTTGCATTCCGCCCATAGCGTTAAGCTATGTCTATAGGCTAAAAGGAACCTCGCAACAGGGTTAATATTAGGGCCATTACAATTTTCAGTTGTCACAAAGATGTCAAATCTTGGTGACTTATTGCAGACGTAAAAATGTCACTGAAATGTAATTGCTGCCTGTGCTGGAGAACGCTAAAATTCCTTTCCTCTCCTGATGCGTGGCATTCGTTGAGTTCAAGCAAGAATAAAGTGCTGCATTTACCTATGGAAAAGATTTTGGTTGTTGAAGATGACCGTGCTGTTCAAAACGCTCTCAAACGCCTGTTCACGGTGAGTGGATATCACGTTGAGATTGCGCAAACGGGCCCTGCCGGCGTTGAATCGCTTCGCGCAGCTCTACCTTCGGCTGTTGTGCTCGACCTGCGTCTGCCGGGAATGGCTGGACAAGACGTATGCCGCGAGATCAAGAAAATAGCTCCCGCCATCCCAGTTGTTGTCCTGAGCGCTTCCACTGACGTGGTGGACAAGGTCCTTTTGCTTGAGATTGGCGCCGATGACTACGTGACCAAGCCGTTCAGTCCCAGAGAGTTGCTGGCCCGGGTACAGGCAGCCTTACGCCGCGCCAGCAGGATTGCCGCGGTACCTGAAATATTTTCTTTTGAAGATATTTCCGTCAATTTCACAAATATGGAAATGACCCAGGCCGGAAAGCCGGTTGCTTTGACCAGCCAGGAATTTAAGGTCCTGAAATTTTTTGTTCAGAACCATGACCGCGTTATTTCCCGCGAAGAACTATTGAATGAAGTCTGGGGCTACCAGAATTACCCTTCAACCCGCACGGTGGATAATCACATCCTCAGGCTTCGGCAGAAACTTGAAAAAGACCCCGCGCATCCGTTGCACTTCAAGACCGTCCACGGCGCGGGTTACAAATTTGTACTGTAGGCATATGGGCATCAGGATCAGACCATGACGAAGGTCCCACTTAGAGTAAAATTTCTCGCGTTACTCCTATTGGGGGTCCTGGCCGTCACCATAGGGACCCTTCTGGTGGTGCAGCACACCATTGACCGCCAGATCCGCATTGAACTTTCAGCGGACCTTCGTAATTCTGTTCTGACCTTTAATGCTTTTCAAGCGGAACGGGAGATTAGCCTGGACCGTTCTGCTGAGCTGGTGGCCAGCCTGCCGACGGTGCGGGCCTTGATGACCACCGAGCACATGGAAACCATACAGGACGCCTCCGCTGAAATCTGGCGTCTCAGCGGAAAGGACCTGCTGGTGCTTGCGGAGCCCTCCGGTAGGATCATGGGGGTGCACGCAGCCTCCAAAGAGATCACGCCAGCCGCGGTACAAACATCCCTCAATCATTCTTTGAGCCTGACTGCCGAACGGCAGTGGTGGTTCGTCAGCGGGCACTTGTATGAAATGTCTTTCCAGCCCATCTACTTCGGCCCTTCCGCCAGTGATCGCCCCCTGGGCATACTGGCTCTTGGTTCTGAGATCAATGAACGGGTTGCGCAGGACGTAAGCCGGATTGCCGACAGCCAGGTAGCATTCTGGTTTGGAGGAACGGTTGTGGCAAGTACAATTGCGCCCAACCGGCGAGAAGACCTCATGCGCACGTTCCATGACGTGGCGCGGGCACAAGGTGTGTACACCCAGGATGTCCGTCTGGGAAGCGAGCTCTATTTTTCCACCTCACTCGCACTAACCTCCGGCGCTCTGCCTGGTGCCAGTCTTACTGTTTTGAAATCTTATGATGAAGCTACCGCGAGGTTTCGCGGGCTGTACCGCACGCTGGCCGGCTTGGGCCTGGTGGCCTTTTTAGGGCAGAGCCTGCTTTCCTTTGCTGTCTTCCGCCGTTTCACCACTCCGCTTGAACAGCTGGTGGCAGGCGTGCGCGCCTTGGGGAAAGGCGACTTTGCCTATCCACTGAACGTGCACGGTGAAGATGAGATCGCCGAAGTAACAGCGTCGTTTATCCGCATGCGCGATGATCTCCGGCATACCCAGCACCAATTGCTTGAAGCTGAACGGCTGGCCACCATCGGACGAATGGCCAGTTCCATTTCCCATGACTTGCGTCACCTGTTAACGGCCGTGGTGGCGAATTCCGAATTTCTTGCCGAACGCACTCTGGACCGGCAACAATCAGAAGAGCTCTATCAGGAGATTCGCGATGCGGTAGGAAGAATGACGGAGCTGATTGATTCCCTGCTGGAATTCTCAAAGACCCAGCATACGTTGTCACTTTCCTATGGGAGCCTGGAAGACACTTTGCAGCGCTCCATCCGGTCCGTCCAGCGTCATCCCAGCGTTCACAATGTAAACATGGCCCTCTCATGTCAGGGAAACTGCAAAGGCTGGTTCGACTTCAGCAGAATGGAGCGCGTCTTCTCTAACTTGCTTCTGAACGCTTGCCAGGCTGTTCCGCCGGACTCCGGCCAGGTTGCAATCACAATTCGCGAGTTGCCGCAAGCTATAGAGATCACCATTAAAGATAACGGCAGCGGTATTCCCGAGCAGTTGCGCGATAAAATATTTGAGCCTTTCGTGAGCTACGGCAAGGAATATGGCACTGGACTTGGATTAACCATCGCCCATAAGATTCTTGAAGAACATGGCGGCACCATCACGCTCCTGGGTGCATCTCCTGGAGATACGACGTTCCAACTCAGGATTCCGCTTAGTTCCGGGCGGGACATTGACGCACATGATGATGTACCAGCAGTGGATTCCGGCAACCCTGCTTCCCTAAAATGAAAGGGGGTAAAAATGCGTTTGCAACGTTTGGCGGTAGTGCTCCTTATCCTGGTGGGCGGTGCAGGACGTGCCGTGCCGCAGGAGCATAACGTGAAGACTTCGGCCCCCGACGAGTCTTCACTCAATGATGCTGTGCGTCAATTGCAACTTCAAGTGCAGCAGTTGCAAGCCGTGGTGCAGGAACTGAAGGGTGAGTCCGGCAGGTATCGCGAGGAAACTTTGCAGCTGCGCCATGAACTGGACCTCACCCGCAACCGGATAGACTCCATTGCCGGCTCGGGGAAGCTTCCCTCTGATGCTCTTCCCGTTATTGCCGCGCCTCCATTCCACGCTTCGAATGCCGGCGGCGGCCAGGAACAAATGGCTAAACTCGAAGATGACGTGCAGATGTTAAGCGGAAAAGTTGATGAGCAGTACCAGACCAAGGTGGAAAGCGCCTCAAAGTATAGAGTGCGGCTTTCAGGCATGCTGCTGCTGAACCTCTTCAGCAATACGGGTTACACTGACCATAGCGAGGTCCCTTCTGCTGCGTTGCCGGTCACTCCATCTTTGACAGGAGGAAATACGGGCGGAAGTTTTGGCGCAACAGTTCGTCAATCGCAACTTGGATTGGAAGTTTATGGACCCACTCTGGCCGGCGCCAAGACGCGAGGCGACTTCGTGGTGGATTTCTTCGGCGAATTCCCTGAGACGGTGAACGGGTCAAGTTCCGGGTCATTGCATGTGCGGACCGGCACGGCGCGGATGGATTGGTCGCGCACGTCCCTGGTCGCTGGAATGGACACTCTTTTCATATCACCCTCCTATCCAACCTCGTTTGCATCGCTCGCCCTGCCGGCTTTTGCTTATTCGGGAAATCTTTGGGGCTGGACCCCACAACTCCGCGTAGAACACCACTTGATTTCTTCGGATGACTCTACGCTGACCGTCTCGGGTGGGCTTCTTGATCCGCTCACCGGTGAAACTCCGCCTAATGAATTCTTGCGCGTGCCGGGCGCCGGTGAGAGTTCCAGACAACCTGCCTATGGGACGCGAGTGGAATGGGGCCGCCGTGTTGCTGGACAGATGCTAACCTTGGGAGTCGGCGGCTACTATAGCCGCGAGAACTGGGGTTTCAACCGAAATATAGATGGGTGGGCCGCTACCACAGACTGGAACGTGCCTTTTGGAAAACAGTTCAGCCTGAGCGGCAAGTTCTATCGTGGACGGGCCATTGGAGGTCTGGGCGCCGGTATTGGCCGAAGCGCCGTGTTTAGCGGACCATTAACGAACCCGGCAACCATTGTCCGAGGGATACAAGCCACAGGTGGATGGACACAATTCAAATTCAAGCCGGCGGCAAAATGGGAATTCAATGCGGCAGCAGGCCAGGATGACGATAACGCAGGCGCACTGCGGGGCTTTAATGCAACAACGGGCTACTTTACCCCGGACTTGACCCGGAACCGGAGCGAATTTGCCAACTTTATTTATCGTCCACGATCCAATCTGCTGTTTTCAACGGAGTTCCGTACATTGCGCACCTTCTCTGTGGATGGAACCAGCCAGCGCGCAAACCAGCTCAACCTGATGATGGGAGTGTTGTTCTGATGAATCGAGTCCAGCCATCCGCAAAGAGTGTTTTCCTGCTACTGTTCTTCCATCTGGCGGTTCTAACCATTCCCATGGCCATGCGGGCCCAGGCGGTTACAGTTACTGGTTCAGTATCAGTCACCCGGGGCAAAGCGAATCAGAAAAGTTCCACAAACGCCGGCGTAGTGCTTTGGCTTACTCCCGCGGCAGGGCCGGATTCTTCCGGATCAACCGCTGCGCCGCCTAGCAAAGGGCGTTTCACCCTGCTTCAGAAGGACAAGAAATTTGAACCTCATGTGCTGGTGGTTACCGTAGGCTCGGAAGTTCTGTTCCCGAATCAGGACCCATTCTTCCACAATGTGTTTTCGCTCTTTGACGGCAAGCGTTTTGATCTGGGATTGTATGAGTCCGGAAGTACGCGCTCCTTGCACTTTGACCGGCCGGGGATCTCCTATCTGTTCTGTAATATCCATCCCGACATGAGCGCGGTAATTATTGCTTTGGAGACTCCTTATTATGCGACGTCGAATAATGCCGGACAGGTGACCATTCCCAATGTTCCTCCCGGAGCATATATTCTGCACGCCTGGAGTGAAGGAGCATCATCCGAAACGTTGAAAAGCCTTACCAGGCCGCTGACGGTGTCTGCAAATTCCAGCTCGTTTGAAAAACTAGTGGTCGCCGAAAGCGCTTCTTTGCGCCTGGCACACAAGAACAAATACGGCCGTGATTATGAAGACCCTGCACCCCCGGGCCAGGTGTACGGCAGGCCATAGGCTGGAGAGACCCGAGGCGTGCTGATGGAAGCCGGCACACCCACAAATACCAGATGACAACGGCAAGATGTCCGAACCCGACGAACGTGGAAAAAAGCAGCCGCTCAGGCACGCAATTGGTCCTTTCCTGCTCCACTCTAAGACGGTCACACTGCTTCAGATTTCAAGGAGTCAGCGGGGCGTTGCCTCGGTGGTTTGTTCTGTCTCCCTGGAATCAACACGAGCAATCCAATCGTGCCCAGCGCGGCAGAGGCTGCACCATAATAAAACACGGCTGCGTGGCCGATGCGGTCCCAAAGCAGCCCAGCAACAATGCTTGCACCCAGTTGCAGTAAGCCAACGGTCGTGCTGTACCACCCAACTCCGCTGGCGCGCAGGTGCTCCGGTACGAAGTCCGAGGCAAATGCCTTGCCGACGGAGCGGAATATTCCCTGAAATAATCCATAGAAGACAAACAACGCCGCAATGATAACAACGCCCTTGGCACGAGCAAAGCCGAGATAGGTGATGAAGAAGATGATGAATGAAACGAGAAGAACACTTTTTCTGCCCCATCTGTCGGAAAGAGATCCCGCCGGATAAGAAATCAGCGCGGCCACCAGATTGAACCCCGCGTAGATCAGGATGGTCGCCTCGAAAGAAGCGCCAATGTCCTTTGTTTGCAAGATCAGAAACGAGTTGCTCGAATTGCCGAGCCCGAACAACGCTGTGACGAGCAAGTATGTCCAATAGGGTTTCGGAAATTGCCGCAGATTGACATCGATCTTAGTTTTTGCGGTCACCGGGACGGGCCGTTCCTGGACCAGCAAGACCACCAGAAAGGCGAGAAGACCGGGAATGATGGCGAGATAGAAAATCGACCGGATACCCATGTGGAAAGAGAAGAAAAGAACAACGGCGAGCAAGGGGCCCAAAACAGCTCCTAAGTTATCGCCAATACCCTCAAGGCCAAAAGCTCGACCTCTGTTTTCCTCAGCCACCGAAGATGCGATGAGCGCATCGCGCGGAGCCGAGCGGAATCCGGCGCCAAACCGGTCCAGAAACCGCGGCCCCAACACGCCCGGCCAAGCCGTCGCAAAGCCGATCAGTGGTTTGGATACTGCCGACAGAAAATAGCCGATCAGAGCGAGGGGTTTTCGCTTTTGCAGCTTGTCCGATAACCAACCCGAGAACCCTTGGACGATATTCTGTGTTGCCTGCGCAATACCCTCCACCAGGCCGACGACGCTGCCGCTTGCATGCAGCGTTTGCGTGAGAAAGATCGGCAAGACCGGATAAAGCATCTCCGTCGAGATATCAGCAAACAGGCTGGTGAACGTAAGAAGAACGGTATTCCTTGAAACTCCGGCGAAGTAGCGCGTTCGCATTGCCGATTCATTCATCATTCATCACCGCAGCCTGCCAGCCGGCGGATTACCTGGGCACGTATCGTACATCATTCAGGATTTCCTGGGTGACTGCCATAGCTTCGCATCCAATGACCAGGCTCCTGCCCCGACCATGAGGAGGAAAATCAATCCCAGGAGCATCGAAAAGTCGGTTCGCGCTTCATGTAGCATGCTGAGAAATCCATAGTGTTTCAGCTTGGGGAGACTGAAGCGCCAGTATCCATGCCCCAGCCACATGGGAATCTTGGTCGAAATGATCGCCACGCTGATATCGATCAGCAAAGCAATAGCCGCGAAGCGTGTAAAAAGGCCCGCAAGCACCAGCACGCCACAAACGATTTCCACGACACCCACGAAAGGTGCAATCAGCTGAGGCGCCGGTATGCCGATTGATGTAAACCGCCCGACGCCGAGTTCGTCCGGCAACACGAACTTGAGAATTCCTTCCAAGAAAAAAACCCAACCGACCAGCAAACGTATGATTGCGACTGCTGAACCCATGCGATCCTTCATCTTTCACCTCTTGGCTTTTTCCCACGCGGCATCATTTTCAATGAAGATTCTCCTTCAAACAACTCTCCAAAAAGCTCTTGCACCTGGTCACGCGCTTTTGACAACGCTGCATTACCTTTCCGGGTCGCTCGATAGAACTTTCGTGTCCGTCCGCCAGATTGACGCTCAGCAGATTTCAGATAGCCTTCACGCTCCATGCCGTGCAGCAGAGGGTAGAGCGTCCCCGGGCTAAGGCTGTAGCCCTGGCGTCCGAGCTCGCGAATCATCTCCAGGCCGAATACGTCGCCTTTGCTGGCATGGTAGAGAACATGGAGCCGGACGAGTCCAAAAAGAATAGACCGATGTTCCATATCGAAATTCGATAACGCGATTATATACGACAGGGAAAAAAGTCCATGCGTGACGGGAATACCAACACCCCAGCGAGCACTCCAGAATCCAACCGCAAGTCATTGGCATGATGCCCTGCTTTTTATCCAGGGACTTGAGACAGCGGTGCCGTGAAAGGTCCACTACTTCCAGTTTGCTCGTCATTTGTCCGGTGCGGTTGGAAAATGCTGAACTACTGCCTCTTCGACTTGGGGCCCACCAGCGCCATCCACGGCTCCGGTCGAACACCCTTAAAAAGCAACCAGAGGCAGAATGAGAGCTCACCGATAAAACTCGGTATCAGGAACGCGAGAGAGGTTCTGTCCGCGACCGCCGGCGCCAGTAGCCTCGGAACCCGTTCAAGGAAATATCCCGCGCCGGCCAAGCTACTTTTCTGATGTACGAGTGGAAATTTGCTACCCAAAGCTACCAAACCGGAAGGAAAGGGCTGTAAGTTGTTGAAAAGATGGTGGACCTGGTCGGGATCGAACCGACGACCTCTTCCATGCCATGGAAGCGCGCTCCCAGCTGCGCCACAGGCCCACGTTCTCCGCTAACATCTATTCTCGCCGAGCAGACGCAAATCGTCAAACGGATGCAGCGGCTTCCCGTCTAAGGAAATGATGTTTATTATCGGGCGATGGAACAATCGGCTGAAAAATTTCGTCTTCTGTAAGAGAACAGATTATAGACTTTAACAAGCTATCCTGTATTGATCGACCGTTTTTCTGAACCAATGCAAATGAACAGCATGTCTAATCCAGACACAGCGGGAACTCATCCGGCAGCAAACGGGAAGCCGGCAATTCCCCGCCCCACGGGCCGGCGGATTTCGCTCAAAGAGCCGATGATGATCGCGCTGGAGACCCTGCGCGCCCATAAACTGCGGTCATTTCTGACTTTGCTGGGGGTTATTCTTTCCGTCTCCACCCTGATCATTGTGGTCTCCATGGTGCAGGGGGCAAATAAATATGTGGCGGAGAAGGTAGCCAATTTTGGATCCAACGTTTTCCTGGTCATGCGTTTTCCGCTCATCACCAGTGCGGAGCAGTTCGTCAAGTTATCGCGCAGCAACAAGAACATTACCTGGGAAGACTACGAGTATGTCCGGGACAACATGCGGCTTGCCGAAGCTGTGGGGTTGGAAGTGCGGGGCAACGGGAAGGTCAAATATAAAGGCGAGTCCATTGAGGACATCAGTGTCCGGGGCGTGACCGCCAATATGGGCGGCATTGACACGGAGGAACCCGTACTGGGCCGCTACATCAGCGATGCCGACGATGTACACAGGGCCAGCGTCACCATGATTGGCAACGACGTTGCCAAACGGTTTTTTGCCGGAGTTGATCCGCTGGGCAAGTCCATTTATATCGATGGAGAAGCCTATGAGGTGGTAGGCGTCGCCAAGGAGATGGGCAGCGCCTTTGGCCAGTCACAGGACAGTTTTGTCTATATTCCCATTGAGACGTGGCGCAAGGTCTATGGCAGCAATGCCAGCATGAACATCAATATCAAAGCGCTGGCCGCGGACCTGATGCAACCTGCCGAAGACGAGGCCCGCATGTTGATGCGCGCGCGTCGGCATCTCATCGCCCGGCAGGATGACACCTTTGGCGTGGTCGAACCCTCCGCCATCATGGAGCTTTACAACAGCCTCACCGGTTCGCTGGCCAGTGGTTCCATCTTCGTTGTTTTTATTTTCCTGGTGATTGGCGGCATTGTGATTATGAACATCATGCTGGCCAGTGTCACGGAAAGAACGCGGGAAATCGGCGTCCGCAAATCCCTGGGCGCCACGCGGCGCGACGTTTTGCTGCAATTCCTGGTGGAATCCGGAGTCATGGCCACCATTGGAGGCATACTGGGTGTGATGCTGGCGGCAGTCATCTCCTTTGTTGTGGGCCGTCTCACGCCCTTTCCCATGGATTTGCCTATCGGGTGGGCCATTGCCGGCGTCCTGGTGGCCGCGGGTGTGGGCATTTTCTTCGGCGTTTACCCCGCATACAAAGCATCCAAGCTGAATCCTATTGAAGCTCTGAGGTTTGAGGCCTAAGCCATGACCCATTCCAACATGCTGCTGGAAGACATCAAGATGGCGCTGGAGACAATCCGCACGCACAAGGTGCGCTCATTTCTCACTGTGCTGGGCGTCGTCATCGGGACCATGGTGGCCATTCTGGTGGCTTCAATCCTGCTGGGCGTAGAGAAGAACGTACAGGACTCTCTGAATGAATTTGGCGTCGATAATCTCTTTATCCTGAAGTTTGATCCGGGGATACGCTTTGGCAGGCTCTCTCCTGAAGAACGGACGCGCAAGCCGTTAACCTATGAGGATGGTATTGCCGTCAAGGAAGAATTGCCGGCGGTGAAGAACGTTGTGATTGAAATTTTGGCGCACATTGGCGAAGGTCCGCAACCCATCCGCACCGCGCGTTACAAGAACCATGAGCTCACCAATATTGTGTTTCGCGGAATGACTTCCAGCTATGCCGAAGTGGTAAATGGCCGGATGAAAGAAGGCCGCTTCTATACAGACCAGGAAGACCTTCACCGCGCGGAAGTGGTGGTCATCGGTTTTGACGCGGAAAAGAGCCTCTTTCCGGACGAAACCGCAGAAGGCAAGCAGTTGCTGGTGGATGGCAATCTCTATACCGTAATCGGCGTCTTTGACAAAAAGAAAAGCACGCTGAACCAGGCCGGCGATGTGGAAGTCTTTATTCCTTACCGAACGTATAAGAAACATTACCCTCAGGATGATGAGATTGCCCTGATCGCTGAGGCTTATCCTGGTATGAAGACGGTGGCAGACGACCAGATTCGCGGACTGCTGCGCACGCGGCGGCGTGTCCCGCCCAACAAGCCTGACAATTTCGGCATCAGCAGCGCCGAACAACTCGGCCTGCAGTTCCGTGACATCATGGCCGGCATCTTTCAACTGGTGGTTGGGATCGTTTCCATTGGGCTGCTAGTCGGCGGCGTGGGCGTTATGAATATTATGTTGATGTCCGTCACGGAACGTACCCGCGAAATTGGCGTGCGCAAAGCCATCGAAATTCGCAAGCGCGATATCAGCTTGCAATTCATCACGGAAGCCATGACCCTGACCGGCATTGGCGGCATTCTGGGTGTCATCCTGTCGCTGATCATCAGCTTTCTGATGCAACTCGCCCATTTCCCTTCGTCCGTTCCGGTATGGGCGATTTTCCTTGCCGTGGCGGTCGCCAGCAGCGTGGGGCTGTTCTTTGGCATCTATCCCGCGGTCAAAGCCGCCAGCCTGGACCCGGTGATAGCCCTGCGGTACGAGTAAATCAGACAACAGCAGATAAAGACTTTCCAACTTCGGGTAGCGGCATCTTCAGAATAATTCTCTATAACAATTCTCTTTTCAGTAAATATTTCCTGGCTCACGGAGATAAAGCCAATTCCCTGTTCTTCCGCCCAATCTTTGCCACAAATTCCAAAATGAATATAATTCAATCGATTTAATAATTTTTATTGAAATTTATGGCCTAACGGACGTATATTGCAATCCTGGTTCTCTGCTGTTGCGGCCCATTCAAGGAGAACAACAACTGATGCGCACTGAATTCCAGTTGCCTGACGGCCATGCAAGCGCAAAGAGATCGCAATTGTCAAAGTTCCTGTTAAGGAGAGGCGTGATGATGGGTTCATTCAAGTTAAGTGCGGGCCTTTTTCTTTTGGCATTTTTGCTATTGCTTGCGCCATTGGCGTCAGGGCAAACCGCTTGTGCCCCGCCATGGCAAATCGGAATCCCCATCACTGTAGGCGAGGTCCTTTCCTTTGGTGGTCATAACTGGAAAGCGATTCAAGCTGAAACCCAGACCGTGGATGGCTGGCAGCCACCGAACGTGCCCGCACTCTGGTCAGACTTGGGGCCCTGTTCTGGCAGCGGCACACCGACACCAACCCCAACACCAACGCCTGTCCCATCACCAACGCCTACCCCAACGCCAACGCCTACCCCAACGCCAACGCCTACCCCAACACCGACACCCACGCCGGCTCCCACACCCAGCCC
>DAHUXF010000129.1 GCA_027307295.1 Acidobacteriaceae bacterium | reverse complement strand
CGCGGAGCGGCCAATCCCGCGATTGACATTATAGAGTTCAGTGACCTGGAATGCCCGCACTGCAAAGCAGCTCAACCCATCGTGGAAAAATTGATTGCGGAATTTCCCCAGGTCCGTTTCACATTCCAGCAGTTTCCTCTGCCGGCAAGTTTGCATCCGTGGGCGATGAAGGCCGCCTTGTATGCCGACTGTGCCGGACAGATGAACAAAGATTCTTTCTGGAAATTTGTTGACGCCGTATTTGAGAACCAGGGTGGGATTGCCCTGGCCACTGCGGACGATAAATTGAAAGAATTGGCCACGGCCAATGGCTATGACGCGCAGAAGATCGCGGCGTGTGCGGCCTCGCCGGAAGCGGATGCGCGGGTCAAGAAATCAATGAGCCTGGGGGAATCGCTCAATGTAAACCAGACGCCTACAGTGTTTATCAATGGACGCCAGGTGCTTGGTTTTGCCAGCATTCCGTATGAAAGCCTGAAAGCGCTGGTGCAGTTTGAGATCGACCACGCTGGCCAATAGCAGTATGCGTTCTTGCTTGAACCACAACGGACGCGAAGAAACACGAAGGAAGAAAAACAGCCGGGATTTATGCAGCGGAACGCTGATCAGATTTCATTTGGTAGAACTTTCCTAATCAGTGTCATCGGTGTAAATCAGTGGTAAGACCGCTTTTTAGATATCAAGTTGCATTAAGGCGTGATTGTCCAGAATACGCTGCTGCCTTTATCGTGGAATGGCTTGCGCACCACATGGGGCGTGATCACAATCAGCAGCTCATTGTGGATACTGTCTGTTGAATTGGTGCTCAGCAGCCCGCGCAAGCCGGGCACCTGGCCCAGTACGGGGAAGCCCTGGGTGGAACGCAGCTCCTGGTCAGTAATGGCCCCCATGATGACGGAAGGCTCCCCGTCATGCACGGTGATGGTGCCAACATAAGACCGGTTCGTAATATCAGGGATGCTGTTGAGCTGCAGAGTGCCCAGGCCTTGAATCTTCATGTCAACAGCCATGGTCACGTCGCCATTGGAGTGATAGCGTGGCGTGGTCTTTACCGTAACGCCCAGGTCTTCATAAGTAAATTGGGGCGTGTTGCCGATCTGCGTCTGCCCCTGGCTGCTGAAAGCCACATTGGTGAATGTGCTGTTCACAATCGGGAAGCGTGTGCCCACGCGGAACGTGGCCGCTTCACCATCCGTCGCCCGCAGCATCATGTGCTCCAGCGTCATGGCGATGGAGGTGCTCATCAGCAGCTTTCCGCTGATGGAGGGCACAGTGAAGCCGGTCAACCCCAGTCCCTTACCAAAAAGCAGGAAGGGCGCCAGCAGCGGCGATCCGGCCAGATTCGACAAAGCGGTAGGTGAAATCTTGGTGGGATCGATGGTCCCGGTCCGGTTGAGCTGGTCGATTACCGACTGCGCATCCGAACCCAGCACCCGCCTGATTTCTGAAGGAACGTTGAACACCTGAAAACTTGTCGGCAGGTTCAGGCCCATATCGCGCAGATTGTCGGTGTTGATCTCATACTCTTTTACGTCAATCATCATTTCCGGTTTGGCGTCCATCAGGTTGTCCAGAAAGCTGGCTGCGGCTTCCACCCGCTCACGCGTCGCGCGCACGGTAATGGTGTTCTGGCCCGGTTGAATGCTGACCAGGTTTATGCCGAAAACATTGCGCATCACGTTGACCAGATCATTCAGATCAGTCTGCGCGGCGGCGTTGCTTACGTAGAACGTCCGCAGGGCCATGCGTTCGTACTGCTTGCGGTTTTCCGTCGTGTCTGAAGCCACAATGGCTTCGTGGGCTGAGACTGGCGCCCAGAACGTCCTGGTCATCAGGCCTGCCATGTCCATTACGGTATAGAAATCCACGTTCTCCAGATCAAAACGCAGGGTGCGGGTATTCAGGCTCGCGTCAAATTGCATTTTGACGCCAAAGGCCGTGCCGATCTGGGTATAGAGCTGCTTTGTGTCTCCCTGCATATGGAAGGTCTTCTTGCCCGGTTGTGGCACAAGGTTGATGTGGTCAACGGAAGCCATCAGCTGCAAAATGTGTCTCTGCTCAGGATCACCTTCCTGCGGGGACACATCATGCAGGCGCTGGGCCACGTACGCATTTTGCGGATCGATGACGAGTGCTTCATGGAATTGCTGGATCGCACCGTTGTTGTCGCCTGCCATGGCCAGCCGGTTCCCCTGCTCCAGATGCGCGCCCACCAGCTGCTGGCGAATCATTTCCGCCATGGTGATGTATTCCATGTTGCCGGGGACCAACTCTGAGGCGCGGATCAGGGCCAACAAGGCTTCTTCCGCTTTTCCTGCATTCTGCAACTCAAGCGCTTTTTTGAACTCCTTGTCCGCGGCTTTCAAATCTTTTTTTGAGACATGAGACTTGGGGCCATTGGTCCTGGAGTCGTCGGACCCGGAACCATGGGACTTCTCCACCGCCGCGCACGTCAGCGATAGAAAAATCGAGAGAATGGCAAAAGACAGTTTCATTGCAGAAAGACCATTGTACCGTCATTTTAAGAACGGCCCTCAGGCGGGAATATTGCGGACAAATGAAATGGTAATCGCGGGCTTTTTAAAGGCCGGCCTGGTCATGGGCCATCAGATCAGTTCCAGAAGCAAAACAAGCGTCCGGATGGTGTGCCATGAGATCGGAAAAGCGAAAGACGCCGGTGGCCAGTGCGATCACAGTAGTTCCGGCGGCGCGGGCTGACTCGATATCAGAAGGCGTATCTCCCACCACCGTCACGGTTGTTGCCTCGCCCAGGCGCTGCCGGGCCAGTTGGATGCCGTGGCGGAAGATATCGGCGCGTGATTCAAGAGGGAAAGTAAATGATCCAAAGGAGAACATTGGTTTAAGACCGGTTTTCTCCAATTTGAGCCAGCCAATAGGCCCCAGGTTCCCTGACGCCGCGCCTAACAGTTTGCCGCTTGCCTGCAAGCGTGCAATCAATTCCGGAATGGTTGGGCACAGTTCAGGACGCAACTGCTCATGGTTGCGCACGACGTCGGCGCACATGAACTCAACAATTTCATGCATGTGCCGGTCGATTTTGGCGTTCTGCACGCCGGCGCGCTGTAGAGCCGCTCGTAGAATCCCCGGATCAGTATTTCCGTGCACCGGCACGCCATCAATGCTGGCCTGAATCCCCAGCACCGCGCTCACCGCCTTGTGAAAGGCGAGGTAGTGAACGGCATCGCGACTGTTGAGAAGCGTCCCGTCGATATCGAAAAGATAAGCATCTGCTGCGTCCCATTGGAACCCGGGACGCACGAAGGCCTTTTCGTCAGGGGAGGTCTGGGACAGAGTAGACACCTGATGTTGGATTCATCTGAGTGAAGCAGAGCTGCCGTTTACCGGACAAGCTTCTGCTTGTCGATCACCGGCGGCTTCTCACTGCGCACCGGCCGCCGCCCCCCCTCGCGGAACTGGCGTACATCCAGTTTTAACTCCGCGATGGTTCGGCTCAGGGTATTGCGGTGCATACCCAGCTCGCGGGCAGCCTTACACTGATTACCCCGGTTTTGCTGCAATACGTTCATGAGGAAGCGCTTTTTAAATTCGCGCACGGCCTCAGAGTAAAGGATGCCGCTACTGTACATTTGCGCTACGAGTGCTTCGAGCTGGTCCTTCACAGATTTTCCTCACTTTCCAGATGCGCCATACATAATTTATTTGTTGCTTTACTTACTGGTCGCTCCCGGACTGGGCCCGCCGCGAAGTTTGGTGATACCGGCGCGGAATTTCCGGCGCACGTCCGATGGAGCCAGCCAACTGGCGCCATGTCCTGCTACCAGAAAATATCCTGCCAATTGCGAGCCAGACAGCTCTTCTGACTCTGGGGCAAAAGCCGTGATTGCCATTAAACCGGCAGTCACAATCACCATTCCGCGAATAAAGCCAAAAACCGCTCCCAGCACGCGGTCTACTGATCGGAGGCCTGCTTCATGCACAACCCAACGTGTAAGCCGGGCAAGCGCGCCAGCCAGCAGGACCACCGATACAAAAATCGTCATGAACCCCGCCAGGTCCGCAAACGCCGGGACCTTGACGTACTGCAAAAACCACGGAGCCAGCTTGCCATAGCCCCATGCCGCCAACAGGAAAGCCAGCACCGCTCCTGCCAGGGAAATCATTTCAAAGAAAAAACCCTGTGCCGCCGCCAACAGCGCCGAAAATAGCATGATTACGAGAATGATCCAGTCCAGCGCATTCATGCCATTGGCAACTCAGCCAGCCGGCAACTCGCGTCCTGCCAACACTCTGTATGCCTGGATGTATTTCTCACCGGTCTTGTTTGCCACATCCTCGGGCAGAGCGGGAGCTGGAGGCTGTTTGTTCCAACGAATTGATTCCAGATAATCCCGGACAAACTGCTTATCATAAGATTCCTGGGCCTTGCCCGGCTGGTACTTGTCAGCCGGCCAGAAGCGCGAAGAATCCGGTGTAAGGACCTCATCCGCCAGGACCAGGCCTTGCGCAGTATTACCGAACTCAAACTTGGTATCGGCAATGATGATCCCTTTGCCGGCAGCGTAGTCCGCTGCCGTTGTATAAATCTTTAACGTTAAATCGCGCAGCTTCTCTGCCAGGTCTTTTCCCGTAGTTTTGACCATTTCCTCGAATGAAATGTTTTCGTCGTGGCCGGTCAGCGCTTTGGTGGCGGGAGTAAAGATCGGTTCCGGCAATTTGTCTGACTCTTTGAGCCCTGCCGGCAGCCGTATGCCGCAGACTGCGCCCGTCTGCTGATATTCCTTCCAGCCGGAGCCGGAAAGGTATCCGCGCGCGACGCACTCAATGTCAATCATCTGCGCCTTGTTCACCAGCATGGAGCGTCCGCGCAACTGTTCTGCATATTTTTGCAGGGCCGCAGGATACTCCTGCACGTTGGCGGTCACCAGATGGTTCTTCACCACCGGCTTGAGAAAGTCAAACCAGAAGAGCGAGAGCTGCGTGAGCACGCGACCCTTGTCCGGAATACCGGTTGCCAGCACGTAATCGAAGGCGGATATCCGGTCGGTGGCCACAAACAGGAGATGGCCGTTCAGATTGTAGAGGTCCCGAACCTTGCCGCGTGCGTACAGCTCCAGTTCCGGAAAATTTGTCTGTAACAGAATTCGATTTTGAGCGGTTTGGCTTGTCATGACAAAAATACGAGGGCGAGGTCGTATTCTAGCCGCTCAACTTTTTTTGTCAACCAGAGAAAAAGAAAAAATTTGGCCGGCAGATTTTTTTACGCGCGGAAAAAAAACCAATAAATGCACAACGCATGGAACCCGCATAAAAGGCTGTCAATCACGCATTGATTTTCGGTCATGTTTGTAGTACCCATTTCTGAAAATAAAAGTTTGTATGTAAAAAAAATCTGCCGGGCCCCGTTTTTTCGGCGCTCTTCCGGCTGCTCGCCGTCTTGCTGCGCCGTTTTTTCCCGATCAGTGAAATCCGTGTTGATCAACGGTGGCGTGATGCCCTACGGGCGTATCTCTACACGTGTGCCCAGCGGCGCCAATTGCCAAATTTCTTCAATCTCGCGAGTGGTGACGGCAATGCATCCGTCTGTCCAGTCTGCTTGCCGGCGCAAAGGGCCAAGGTAAGCAAAGCGTTTTTCCAGCCCGTGAATCATAATGTCTCCACCGGGACGCGCACCCTTTTGCCGGGCCCGCGTTTTATCGGCTGCGCTGGGATAGGAGATGTGAAGAGACAGATGAAACCGGCTTTGCGGATTTCTGGAGTCAATGATGTAACTGCCCTCAGGCGTCTTATGGTCGCCTTCAACTTCCTTGGCGCCCACCGGAACTGTTCCCAGGGCAACTTTGTAAGTTTTCAACACCTTGTCGCCCATCATCACAGTCATAGTGTGAGTGGATTTCACGATTAATGATCCTGTCCGCTTGTGGTTGATTCGCGGCAGGAGCATGCGCGCCCAGCAGCAGGAGTATGATCGCGACAAGCAATCTTTGTTGGATGAATGCCAGCATGCGGCGACGATTATTTACGAGTCCGACTGCGGTATTCGATGTTCCTTCTGCAACTCAGAGAAGTGCTGGTCCAGACCGGAAAAACTGTGATAGCGCCGCTTCAGGTAGAGTAATGAGCCGGCACACCACAGGAGCATCAGCAAAATAAAGCTTGCTATACCGCTCAGCATCCACCAGAGCATAAGAAATCCATATCCTGTGTTACAAGCCAACTTTGTTACCGGCTGCAGGTGAAAGCTGGTCGCAGCGGCAATCCAGGAACGTCTAGGCTGAAGCCGCGCGCGGCAAAGCGCCATCCAGCCCGAATTTCACTGAGACAATCTTGGATACGCCCGGCTCCTGCATGGTAACACCATACATTACCGGTGCAATGGACATGGTCTTTTTGCTGTGCGTGATAATAATGAACTGCGTCTGCACTGCCATTTCCCGGATCAACTCGGTAAAGCGCCCAATGTTGGCTTCGTCCAGTGGAGCATCCACTTCGTCCAGGATGCAGAATGGGCTGGGCTGATACTGGAAGATTCCAACCAGCAGGGACAAGGCCGTGAGCGCCTTTTCTCCACCGGAGAGCAGCAGCACGTTCTGCAACTTCTTGCCCGGAGGAGATGCCACCACGTCAATCCCGCTTTCTGCGGTGTTGATTTCGTCCGTCAGGCGCATGAACGCCTGGCCCCCGCCAAACAGCTTGCGGAAAGTGAACTGGAAGTTCTCATTGATGCGGTCAAACGCTTCCTGAAATTTCTGGCGTGAGAACTCGTCGATCTCTTTGATGGTGGCCTGCGTGTTCTCAATCGAGTCCAGGAGGTCTTTGCGCTGGGTTTCCAGGAACTGATGGCGCTGCTCGGTTTCCTTGAATTCTTCCAGCGCCATCATGTTTACCGGCCCCATGTTGTCGAGCTTGGTGCGCATCTCGCGGTAGGCGGTTTCGTCGGAGATAAGCTGCTCGCCTTCCACCAGCGGAATTTCTGCGTTCGCGCGCAATTCGTCGGCCGGGATGCCCAGCTCGTTCAGGCAGGAATCGGCCATGTGCGCCATGTCGGATTGCAGCTTGGCCAGATGCGTGGCCAGTTCGCTCTTGCGTTCGCGCGCGGCGTCCAGCTGAATGCGCGCCAGTTTCAATTCCTGGTCAATCTCAGAGATGCGGGCGCGTACCTGCTCCGACTCATGCTGCAACTGTACGCCGGTGGCTTCCGCCGCTGCTTTCTCTGCGGCCAGCGTCTCCATGCGGTCAGCGATTTGCAGGTTCTCTGCCTCACGCTGCGTCTTCTCGGCGGCGGCTGAGTGGATCTGCGTCTGCAAAGACTGCACGCGCTGTCCAGCTTCGCTCGACATCTGCTCAATACGCTCCAGCGCAGAAGCCGCTGTCCGGCGGCGCTCTTCCACCACCGCCAGGTTCGCCGCAGCCAGGGAAGCGCTCTGCGCTGCTTCGTCGCGCGCTGTTTTCAACTCCATCACGCGCTGCTGCGCCGCCTTCATGTCATCTTCAAGAGCTTGGCGCTTCTGCTCCAGCGCTTCAGCCTGGTCGCGCTTCTCAGCAACCGCCAGCTCTTTTTGATTGCGGTCAGAACGCGTGCGGTCGATCTCCAGCCGGTATGTGTTCAGCCGTTGTTCGGTGCGCGCCAGCTCAGTTTCCATCTGCTTGAGGGCGTGGCCG
>DAHUXF010000128.1 GCA_027307295.1 Acidobacteriaceae bacterium | reverse complement strand
GGACCTGTGCGTCACGGCAGGCGCGGGCCGCTTCCGCAATGGCTGTAACCTGCGGAACACCCGTGCCGGTGACAATGCGGGTGGTGCAGATGGAACCTGGACCAATCCCGACTTTGATGGCGTCCGCGCCGGCCTTAATCAGGGCGCATGCGCCTTCATGCGTGCCCACATTGCCGGCCAGCAGGTCCACTTCCGGGAGTTTTGCCTTGATGGTCCTGATGGCTTCCATCACTCGGCTGGAGTGGCCATGAGCACTGTCAATGGCCAGAACATCCACTTTGGCTTTGACCATTTCCTGCGCCCGTTCCAGGAAGTCGCCGGTGGCGCCGATGGCCGCGCCCACGCGCAACCGTCCATGCTCATCTTTGGCGGCATTCGGATACTTGAGTTTTTTCTGAATGTCCTTGACTGTGATCAGGCCCTTCAGGTTGTAGTGGTCATCCACCACCAGCAGTTTTTCCACGCGATGCTCATGCAGAATTTTTTCCGAATCTTCCAGCGTGGTCCCCACAGGCACGGTAATGAGTTTGTCCTTGGTCATGACCTTGCTGATAGGAATATCGAAGCGGGTTTCAAAGCGCAGATCGCGGTTGGTGAGAATGCCGACCAGCTTCTTGTTTTTGGTGACGGGAACTCCGGAAATTTTGTAGCGCCGCATCAACTCCAGAGCATCGGCGATCTTGTGGTCAGGAGAAAGCGTAATCGGGTCCATGATCATGCCGCTCTCCGAACGCTTTACTTTGTCTACTTCATCCGCCTGCTGTTCGATCGACAGATTGCGATGGATAATACCCAGTCCGCCCTGCTGGGCAATGGCAATCGCCAGACGTGATTCTGTCACCGTGTCCATGGCCGCGCTGATGATGGGAATGTTCAGACGGATATTGCGCGAAAGCTGGGTCTGTGTGTTGACCTCCGCTGGGACCACGTCAGAGTGTGCAGGCAGCAGCAGGATGTCATCGAACGTCAGGGCCTCAGGCACCGGAAAATGAATCATTTTTATATCCAGAAAAAGGAGGGTCTAAGGAACCATTGTAAATGCTTTTGCTCGCAATGCGTCAGTTAGTGCGTGACGTGAATGGGAATGTATTTCATCTCCATACACACGAAAGTAATATTGACCAATAAGCGTCACCGGCCGATACTCCATAGGTTATGGAACCCAAGCAGAATCTCCCACCTTCGGCCGCTGGGGCCGCGACAGTACTTACGGATAAACGGCAGGAAAAGCGGTTGCATCTGGCAGTACCCGTTAAAGTTTTCCCTGATATCGCCAGCATTGAATCCCAGAATTGCTGCACTTATGAGATTTCAACCAATGGCGCGCGCCTGGTAATGCCTCCGGGAATCAAGGCTGTAGGACAAACCATCTGGCTTCAGCGTCACAATCGCCGCGCTCGCTATAAGGTGGCCTGGATCGGCAAATCGGGCACCGATCTGGAAGGCCAGGTTGGCGTGGAAAGCCTGGAGCCCAGCAATGTGATCTGGGAACCTGAGATCAAAGCACGCATCATGCGCTCTTAGCGCTGGGACCTGTTGACTCTGTCGGTTGCATACTTGCGGGTGCTCGACCGGCGGTTGCCGGATTGAAAATAGGCTAAAAACCTTCATCCCCTAAGCTGACTGCCTTAGTGCACACTGCGCAAAAAAGTTCAGAATAATCTCTCCCCCATAAAACGTTTGCCTATCATGAGCGATAACTATCCTTATATCGTCCGCTGCAATGACTGTGATTTCGTCAGTCAGGTCTATCTTGACGAACAGACCGCAATGAACGAACGGGATTTCCATTCTTTTGAACATCTGCACTCGGTTTCCATCTGGCGTTACGCCTGGGAGCAGTGGACCATGGTCACAGAGCTCATGGGCGTTGTGCTGCATTGATCCCTTTCTGCCAGTCTTCCAGACCGCTGTGAGGACTCCTCTTCCTTAAAATCTGACGGGCAGGTCCAATTGCCGCTGATCGTGCGAGCGTGTTACCTTCTAAAATTCAACTTATGCTTCGCTCCTATCAGGGAATCGCGCCGCGCATTCATGACTCGTGCTATATCGACGAGTCTGCCCAGATCATTGGCGATGTGGAGATCGGTGAAAATTCCAGCGTCTGGATGAACGCCGTTATCCGTGGCGATGTCTTTGCCATACGCATCGGCAACAACTCCAACGTGCAGGATTGCAGCGTTCTTCACGGCATGCGCCACAAATATGGCGTTACGCTGGGTGACTGGGTTACCGTGGGGCACTCGGTCACCTTGCATGGCTGCACCGTCGGCGACCGCTGCCTGATCGGCATGGGGAGCGTGGTTCTGAATAACGCTAAAATTGGCGAAGGCTCCATCATTGCTGCCGGCACCGTGATTCCTGAAGGGACCGTCATTGAGCCGTATTCGCTCTGGATGGGCGTGCCGGGAAAATTCAAGAAGAAGATTGACGATGAAGAGACGCAGAAGATGATCCTGATGTACGGGAAGAACTATTTCGATTACACGCAGATCTACAGGAAGGAATTTCCAGGTAAATAATGGCCAATTCCATTCGAGCCGTGCGCGGCACGCGCGACCTTCTGCCTCCTGAGACAGAGACCTGGAACTTCGTTGAAGCCGCTGTTCGGGACTTGTTCCGCGTGTACAACTTTCAGGAAATCCGCACTCCTGTTCTTGAAGATCTCCAGCTTTTTCAGCGCTCCGTGGGTGAAGAGACCGATATCGTTTCCAAAGAGATGTTTGCCTGGGAAGACCGTGCCCGCGCACAGAGTGAAAAAGGCCAATGGCTGGCCTTGCGTCCTGAGAACACTGCCGGCGTTGTCCGGGCTTACATTGAACACAAACTGTGGGAGCGTCCGGGCCTGCAGCGCTTCTACTATATTGGGCCGCAATTCCGGCGTGAGCGCCCGCAGAAAGGCCGGTACCGCCAGTTCTACCAGATTGGAGCGGAGGTCATTGGTCCATCAGCGGCGGGCAGCGAATCTCCGTCAGTGGATGTCGAACTGCTGGAGATGCTTGCCAGTCTGCTCGACCGCCTGGGAATTCAAGGCTGGAACCTGAATCTGAACTCGGTGGGCTGTGCTAATGATCGCCCGATTTATCTGCAAGCTTTACGCGATGCGCTGAAAGATGTTGTCCACGCCATGTGCGTGGACTGCCAGCGCCGCGCCGAGACTAATCCTTTGCGCGTCCTGGACTGCAAAGTGCCGGAAGACCAGCCGGTGATTGAAAAGCTGCCGCGCATGAATGACTATCTGGATGCAAGCTGCCGCGCGCACTTTGCCGAGGTACAAAAAATCCTCAGCGCTGTAAGCGTGCCGTTCACGCTGGACCATCGCCTGGTGCGCGGGCTGGATTATTACACGCGCACAGCGTTTGAATTTACGCACGGCGCTCTGGGATCACAGAATGCAATCCTGGGCGGCGGACGCTACGACGGGCTTTCAGAATCGTTGGGCGGACCGCCTGCGCCCGGCATTGGCTTTGCCATTGGTGAAGACCGGTTGGTGATGACGCTGCAAGAGTCTGCCGGTGTATCTGTACGCCCGGCGGATGTTTACGTTGCTCCGCTTGGCGCAGGCATGAATGTTCACGCGGCAAAGTTGGCCCGCGAACTTCGCCGCCAGGGCGTGGCAGTCATTACCGGGGATGAAACCTTCAAGCTCAAGAAGTCTCTGGAAACAGCCAGCAAACTGGGTGCCCGCTTTGCCTTGATTTTAGGGGAAAATGAAGCCAATTCCGGGCAATTCGCCCTTAAAAACCTAAGTACCGGCGAGCAGGTCACCGTGGGAGCGAACGCCATCGCTGCCCGCGTAAAAGCTATTGCCTGATCTCATTTCTTTTTAACCGCAAGTGACTTCCACAAATAGATTGCCGCATAGGCGCGCCATGGCCTCCACTTTTCTGACCGTACTTCCAATTGCTTTGCCGTCTTGAGGCCTGTGGCACGGAGCAGCCCCAGATCGCTGGAGGGGAATGCGTCCGGGTCACGCAGCGCGCGCATGGCGATGTATTGCGCCGTCCATGCTCCAATGCCCGGAAGCTCGCAGAGCTGCCGGCAAAACTGGTCCGTGTTGGTTGTGCTGTTGAAGCTGATTTGTTTTTCTGCGACAGCGCGCGCCAGTTCGCGAATGGTCGTCGCCCGCGCTCTCGGCAATCCGATGGATGCCACGTTGGCTTCCGCCAAGACTTCTGCCGTGGGGAAAACGTGGGTCAATCCATCTGCATGCGATGTGTCCATAGCGGGCCGGGAGTTGGCTTTAAGCGGCGTACCAAAACGATTGACCAGCCGGCCAGCCAGTGTGGTTGCGCCCTTTACCGTAACCTGCTGTCCCAGGATGGCGCGGACCGCCAGTTCAAATCCGTCCCAGCAGCCGGGGGGACGCAAACCCGGAGCGGCGGAAAGAAGCGGCATCAGTAGCTTGTCTGTCCGCAAGGACGCATCAATCTTCTGCCAATCGGCATCAAGATCAAAAATGTGGCGCACACGGTCCAGGACAACCGCAACCGAGTCTGGAGCTTCAGCAGAGAGGCGTATTTTCAGCGTATTCCCAGATGGATTGTGCGTGACTTCAAAATAGCCGCTTTGTCCGTGAACGCTGATGGTGCGCCGGTAACATTCTGGTCCAACCACTTCAACCCCTGGCGTGGCGCGTGGCAGCAAAAACGCCAGCATACTGCGCCAGTCCAACGGCGGACGAAACGGCAGACTGGAAATAACTTCCTCGGCGGCACCAAATGGGCGGCGCGGCCTGCGAACGCTAACCTGCGGGGCATTTGTGGGTGCAAAAGTCTTCACTCTTTTACCAGATGAACATGCTACCAGCGGCGGACGGCAAGGGAGTCGCCGCTGAAGGCATTTAAAATTTATAATTCAGGGTTTAAGTTCAATCGAGATTTCCGGAATAGAAAGGTACGTCCTTGCCGCTTGATTTTTTAGGTGATCTTCGTCGGACGCACATGTGCGGAGAGCTGCGCGCTTCAGAGACTGGAGCACAGGTGGTTTTGCTGGGCTGGGTGAACCGCCGCCGTGATCTGGGCAACATAATCTTCATTGACATCCGCGACCGCAGCGGGATCACGCAGCTCGTATTTGATAAGGGCGAAAATGCCGCCGTGCATGAAAAGGCCGGCAACCTGCGGTCAGAATTTGTGATCGCCGCCATTGGCAAGGTGCGCCTCCGCGACGTGGATACCATTAACAAAAACATTACTACCGGCGAAATTGAAGTTGTGGTGACTGACCTCAAGCTGCTGAATGAGTCCAAGCTGCCGCCATTCCTGCCCAGTGAAGCCGGCCCTCTCAATGAAGAGGTGCGGCTCAAGTACCGCTATATTGATCTGCGGCGTGATGTCATGCAGGCCAATATTCAACTGCGCCACAAAGTGGCGTTGGCCATCCGGCAGGAACTGGCGGGCCGCGGGTTCCTGGAAATTGAAACGCCGTTCATGACACGCTCCACGCCGGAAGGCGCGCGCGATTATCTGGTGCCAAGCCGCGTGCATCCCGGAGAGTTTTACGCTCTGCCGCAATCGCCGCAACTCTTCAAGCAGATCCTGATGATCTCCGGCTTTGACAAGTATTTCCAGATCGTGCGCTGCTTCCGCGACGAAGACCTGCGCGCCGACCGCCAGCCGGAATTCACGCAGATTGACCTGGAAATGAGCTTTCCGCAGCTCGATCGTGTGTTTGAAGTGGTGGAAGGGTTCATGAAAGCTGCGTTCAAGGCCGCCGGAATTGATTTGCCAACGCCATTCCCGCGCATGACCTATGACCATGCCATCCGCCAATACGGTATTGACAAGCCCGATATGCGCCTGCCGGCCATGACGGACATCCGCTCTGCCTTCAGCGATGAAGACCTGACCGACCTGCGGATTGACGGCAATATGAACATGGTTGCAATCAGGATTCCGAATGTCGGAAAAATCTCTGATCGCGAAAAGAAAGAGCTGCGCGCACTGTCGGAAGAATTAGCCAAACGAAACAAAAATTTTGCGGGCGTACTTTATGACTTTGTGCAGCTGGAAAAGAAGCGTCCTCAGGCAGCGGCCAAGATTCGCGAGCTATGCCGCGCCGGGGCCGACGATCTGATTGTTCCTGTCGTAGGTATTGCCAGCGAAGGCAAAACTCATACGCCGGCCAACCAGAAGGCGCAGTACACCTCCGGCGGAGAAGCGCGCCTGGAACTGGCGCGCAAATATGCTGACAAGCATAAAGCGTTTGAGCGCAGCGGAGATGCCGCGCGCGATTTCAAATTGCTCTGGGTCACAGATTTCCCGATGTTTGAGTATGACGACCAGGAAAAACGCTGGAACGCAGCGCACCATCCGTTTACATCACCGCATGAGCACGACATGGACAAGTTACAGTCTGATCCGGGCGCAGTGCGCGCGCTGGCCTATGACGTGGTGATGAATGGCACGGAGTTGGGCTCAGGCTCCATCCGTATTCATCGGCAGGACATACAAAAACAGATATTCACCTCGATGGGCATGACGGATGAAGAAGCCCGGTCGCGCTTCGGATTTTTCCTGGATGCACTTGAATACGGCACGCCGCCGCATGGCGGAATTGCGCTTGGCCTGGACCGCATTGTCATGATCCTGGCCGGAGCAGACAGCCTGCGCGAAGTGATTCCCTTCCCCAAGACAGCCAAGGCCATTGACATGATGGTGGACGCGCCCACACCCGTGAGCGAAGCACAGTTGAAGGAGCTGGGAATTAAGATCAGGGGCTGACAATGACAACGCAAATTTCGTTCGACATCTTTTCTTCCGAACTGTTGTCTGGAGAAACGGTCGAATGGACTGGCTACCCGAATCCAGCCGTCCTTTTCCATAAAGAAGATTGGTCAATGGTCCCTTTCAGTCTGCTCTGGGGCGGCTTTGCAGTCTTCTGGCTTCTCGGTGCGTCGGGCATTTGGGGCGTTTGGATGAATCGACCCAATCGGAGTTTTCAGTGGTTTGGGTTGATCTGGGGTACACCGTTCGTACTCATCGGTCAGTACATGATCTGGGGTCGGTTTATTCATCGCCGCTGGAAGAAACAACGGACCTACTACGCACTCACAAACCGCCGTGCGCTAATCGTCCAAGTTGGATTTAGAGGCCGGACAACGTCCAGCGCGTACTTTGAGAACATGTCGATGCTTGACAAGTGGGTCCGCTCCGATGGAATTGGCAGTATCAGCTTCGGTGGGCCTGTAACGGGGGAGTGGCGGTGGGGCAAAGGTAACCCTCCTCGTCCTCCCACCTTCGATGACATCGACAATGTTGATTCTGTCTACAAGATCGCCGCCCGATTGCATGAGCAGGCACACAACTCCGCAAGGGCAGCGTCGCCGCGCTGACTCTTCGAGTATCGGAAACAAGTCAGTTGGCAATAAATAGGGTCATCTATCGTACTCAAACGTACGTGTCGAACGTCTGATCTAAGCCGCTTCTGCCCGCCGTTGCACATCGCGCTCAATTGTCCTTGAGCCTGCCCACAGCACAATGGCCAGCAGAAGAGCCAAAACTGGAACTGCCAGCAAAGCCTGTTGCAACCCTGTGGCTTTGAACACCTCGTTGATTTTGTCCGCGCCGGCCAGATGCGCTGCGTGCAAGGCAAAATAGTCGCTTAGTTTACCGATAATCACGGTCCCCCAGGAAGCTCC
>DAHUXF010000127.1 GCA_027307295.1 Acidobacteriaceae bacterium | reverse complement strand
CAATGACAGGACAAATCCCGCACAAGGGCAGCCGGGCAGCATCACGGTGTCCCCGCAAGGCTCCAGCCAGGCCCAAGGCGCCAGCCAGACCCAAGGCGCCAGCCAGACCCAGGGCGCCGGCCAGATTTATGGCGCCGCGCCGAACGCCATTCCTGACGGCTCACGCTTCATCATCAAGCTCCGGGACACGCTGGACACGCGCAAATTGAAGGAAGCCGATCCCAACAAGCACTTCAAGGCGGAATTACGCGAGGACCTGGTTACGCCGAACGGCCTGATCATTCCTCGGGGCCGGACGGTCAAGGGGCATGTTGCCCGCTTTGAGCATGGCTATACTGGGGCCAAAATTCAGCTGGCGCTGGATGAAATTGAAACCCGCCACGGATGGGTCCCCCTGATTGGAACCGTCACAGGAGTTCCCGGAGACCCTTCCATTAAAGCCACCGGCGAAGAAGGCGAAATTTACCGCCGGGGTCCTGACAAACGGAAAGTCATCACCAATGCCGCCATTGGCGCTGCCGTAGGCGCTGCCACAGGGGCCACCGTGGCAGGCGGCAAGGGAGCTGCTGTTGGGGCCGCTGCGGGCGCCGGAGTGGGTACTGGAACCAGTTTGCTTCTCCACGGCAGCGACCTCAAGCTGGACAAGGGCACGCAACTGGAAGTCAGGCTTGACCGCGATCTGGTTGTTCCCAGCCATTAAGTTGTAAACAGAAACGGGCCCTAAGAGGACATTGGTAAACAGAGCGCCAATTTCTCTTACGGCCCGTTTTATCGCTTCTATTCGCCCCGCAAAGTTTTCTAAAGTTTTGTAACGGGGTGCGTATATGCTATTGGAAACGTGTCTAAGCTTATATGGCAAAGCGCTTACCACTCCGGAAGCTCCATAACGAAGGAAACCGTTTTGGATTCTGCATGCTGGCAATCATCATTTTGCTCATTCTGCTGATGTGGTATTTCAAAAACCATCAGAATTCATGGCCTATTCCGCAACATCCGGCAGGGTTCTTCCATCAGGCCTGATGGGGGAACTTTTTTGTTGATTTTCTGCGCCGTTTCACAGAACCTAGTCGGTCTTCTGATCTCCCTTTCGAATGCAAAATCTCTCGAGGTGTTTCGGTAACGAGTTACGCGCACCCGGTCGTTGTTGTCTGGCGGAAGGATGCATCGGACAGGCTTTCGCGTCGCATAGTCCGGTTAATCTGGGCTTTGCATTTTCCGGTCGCCGGTCAATAAGTAGACTTCGTAATATCGGGAAAAATGAATGGACCCAACCAACACAACATCACTTCTTGCAGGCATCAAGATCGTGAGCGTGGCCCTGAATGCTCCGGGGCCAGTGGCGGCTGCACGGCTTACGGAAATGGGAGCTGAAGTCACAAAAGTAGAGCCGCCGGACGGCGACGCAACCGCCAAATCTGCGTCGCAATGGTATGAAGCACTGTGTAAAGGACAAACAGTGGTCCGCCTTGACCTTAAAAATCCCGCCGAGCGTGAGCGGCTGGACGATCTGCTCTCAACAGCGGACTTGCTGCTGGCTTCGTTTCGTCCATCGGCATTACGAAGACTGGGGCTCGGCTGGGAGAGCCTGCACGCCCGGCACCCCCGGCTATGCTTCGTCGGGATTATCGGATATCTTCCGCCCAACGAAGAGCTTGCCGGACACGATCTCACGTATCAGGTGGATTGTGGCCTGCTGACCCCGCCGCAAATGCCGGCTACGCTTTTTGTGGATATGGCCGGGGCTGAGCGGGCAGTGAGCATGTCCCTTGCGCTGCTCAACAAAATAGCGCGGACCGGGGAGTCTGGTTGCGCCTGGGTATCTCTCAACGAGTGCGCCAAAGCCCTGGCACAGCCGCTCAGGGTTGGCTTGACCAGGCCCGGAGGATTGCTGGGCGGCGGGTATCCGTTATACGGGTTCTACCGGGCAAACGACGGCTGGATCGCCATTGCTGCCCTGGAGCCGCACTTTGCCACAAAGTTGCTCTTAGAACTCAATCTCAGGAAAGCGGACCGCGCCGAGCTCGAAGATATCTTCCTCCAGCGTAGCGCCGGGGCGTGGGAGATTTGGGCCACGGAGCGCGATCTTCCGCTGGTTGCCGTGCGTTGATACTCAACCATCCTCCACTCTCGCCCATTCGCCTCTGCAGCCTGCAGGCGAGCCGCGCGCTGCACGCGCCGGGTGTTCCCGTCATGCCTTAATCTCCTTTAAGTCTGCGTTGTACAGGTACACAGGTACAATAGAGGGCACAACCAGAAACAAAACAAGGATACAAATATATACTGGGCTCCAGGAAATCCATTAGAGCACTTTAACTAATAGCAGGCGTGGGCGTTAGTGCTATGACTCTGGTCGGCATATACCATTGCCGTTTAGGATGTTCGTTACCCTAAACAAAGGAAAGGACTAAAAGCGTGTTTGAGAAAAACTTACTTGCAGGCAAGCGTGTCCTGGTAACCGGCGGCGCCACCGGTCTGGGCAAGAGCATGGGCAAGCGCTTTCTGGAACTGGGCGCATCCCTGTACATCTGCGGACGGCGCGAGCAGGTGCTGGCAGAGGCCCAGGCCGAACTGCAGAAAGCCACGGGTGGAACCGTCAAAGTTTTCTCCTGCGATGTGCGCGACAATCAGCGTGTGGAAGAGATGATGAACACTATATGGCAGGATGGGCCGCTGGACACGCTGGTCAACAATGCCGCAGGAAATTTCATCTGCCGCACAGAAGACCTTTCCATTGGCGCGTTTGAAGCCGTGATCGGCATTGTGCTCATGGGGACCATTCACGTAACCATGGCCTGCGGCAAACGCTGGCTTAAAGAGGGACACAAGGCCAGCGTCCTGAATATCACCACCACGTATGCTGAGAGCGGATCGCCATATGTATTGCCTTCGGCGGTGGCAAAAGCCGGCGTCCTGAATATGACGCGCAGCCTCGCCGTGGAGTGGGGCAAGCGCGGCATTCGCTTCAACGCCATTGCGCCCGGCCCAATTCCTACGGAAGGCGCGTTTTCACGCCTGATGCCGGTCAAGTCTATGGAAGAGATGGCCAAGAAGCGCAATCCTCTGGGACGCTTTGGCACCCATGAGGAACTGGCGGACCTGGCGGCTTTCCTGATCAGCGATCAATCCGGTTATATCAATGGCGACCAGATTGTTATGGATGGCGGTGAGTGGCTCAAAGGCGCCAGCGAGTTCAGCCACCTGGGCGATTTGCTGACGGAAGAACAATGGCAGGCGATCAAGCCCAAGAAGAAAACAGGATCAGGCAGTTAAGTCCGCAGGGCCGGCAGCAGCTTGCGGTATAGCGGACTCGGGCTGAAAATCCGGCGAGCCGAAGATGCAACGCTGTTTTTGTTTCCATCCGGTCGCGCGGCGCAGATCGTTCGCAATATCAATCCATTCATGAAAAGCGATGCGGAACGGATTGTAGGTGTTGATATTTTTGGTAAGGCCATAGACCACTTTTTCGCCTTCAGGTTCAAAGGTGCCGAACATGCGGTCCCAGATAATAAGTATGCCGGCATGGTTCCGGTCAATGTACTGCTGGTTGGTGGCGTGGTGAACCCGGTGATGGGAGGGCGTGTTCAGCAAGAACTCCAATACACCCATCTGTTTGACCAACTCAGTATGAATCCAGAACTGGTAGAGCAGGCTGATCGCCTGCATGGTCAATACCATGATGGGCGCAAAACCAACCAGCGGGAGCCACAGCCAGAAGATCCAGGTCATGAAGTTGCCGGTCCATGTCTGGCGCAAGGCCGTGCCCAGGTTATAGCGCTGCGAAGAATGATGGACCACGTGTGACGCCCAGAACAGGCGGCATTCATGGCTGACCCGGTGAAACCAGTAGTAGCTGAAATCATCGGCAAAGAAGAGCAGCACCCAGGCCCACCATTGAAAGCCAATCTTGAAAATCGCAAACTGATGGACCTTGCTGAAAATAAAAAACACCATGCTCTTGCTGATCAGGCCAAGCAGAACGCTGCCTGTGCCCATCGTCAGGCTGGCTGCTGTATCTTTGAACCGGTAAAGGTCCCGGCGCATGATGGCGTCCAGTACGGCTTCCAGCACCAGCAGCGCGATAAAACCTGGCATGGCCAGGTGGATCAGGTTGGGAATCTGCGGCATGGCATTCAAGTTACTTCTCCAGAAGTGTAGCGGAATTTCACCGCCAGAAGAAGCTCAGAATCAGGATGAATCTTTGCGTCCCAGCCATCGCCCAATCAGGCCTGGTCCACACAAAGTGGCCGGCAACAATTACAATTTCATGTTCGCAGACTCGCAAAACAAAGTTCGCCATATCGGGTGAAAAATGAAAGCCATTCAAGTCCAGAAAACCGGCGGTCCGGAAGCTTTAACGCTGGTTGATATTCCTGTTCCCAGTCCCAAGCCAAACGAAGCCATCGTCAAGATTGCAGCCGCAGGCGTGAATTTTATTGATGTCTACTTCCGCGAGGGCCGCTACCCTTCGCCGCTCCCATTTGTTGATGGCCAGGAAGCCGCAGGAACGGTCACAGCAGTCGGCAGCGAGGTGAAGACGGTCAAGGCCGGGGACCGCGTGGCCTATACAGGCGTGATGGGCGCGTATGCGGAATATGCCGCTGTTCCAGCGGACCGGCTGGTGCATGTGCCCGGCAAAATCACTGACCAGCAGGCCGCTGCTGCGATGCTGCAAGGCATGACTGCGCATTATCTGGTCAACACTACGTATCCACTCAAGAAGGGCTAGACCGCGCTCATCCATGCCGCCGCCGGGGGGGTTGGGCTGCTCCTGGTGCAGATGGCCAAAAACATTGGCGCGCGCGTGATTGGGACCGCCGGATCAGAAGAGAAAGCCAAACTGGCGCGGGAGGCCGGGGCCGACGAGGTCATCATCTATACCAAGCAGGATTTTGCAGAGGAGACAAAACGCCTGACCGGTAACAAAGGCGTGCACGTGGTGTATGACGGAGTGGGCAAGACCACCTTTGAGAAAGGGCTTGATGTGCTGCGTCCGCGCGGTTACATGGTGTTGTTTGGAGGCGCCAGCGGGGCCGTCCCGCCCTTTGATCTCATTAAGCTTTCGCAAAAAGGCTCTCTGTTCGTGACCCGTCCCAGCCTGCTCCACTATATCGCGACGCGGGAGGAACTGGAGCAGCGCGCTGATGATGTGCTTGGCTCCATCGCCGCAGGCAGGCTGAAGCTGCGCATTGAACATATCTACAAACTGGCTGATGCCCAGCAGGCACATCGCGATCTGGAAGGACGCGCCACCACAGGCAAGCTGCTGCTGGTTACGTAAGTAAGAAGGAACAACTCGATGACTGTTTACGCAATCGTGCAATTGTCCATCGCTGACCGGGCCACGTACAGCCGCTATCAGGAAAGGTTTTTGGCCCTGATCCGACAATTCAAATGCGCGGTGCTGGCTGCTGATGAGCATCCGCAGGTTGTGGAAGGCTCGTGGGATCGGGAAAAAGTTGTATTGCTCTCGTTTCCTGACAAAGCCTCATTCTGGGAGTTGGTACGCTCCCCGCAGTATGAGGAAGTTGCGCGCGACCGCCGGGCCTCCTCTTCTGCCGTGGTCCTGCTGGTGCAGGGTGTTTCCGGCAAACGCGGTTAATACAGCAAGCAAGACCAAATCTGGAGTCCTTATTCATGTCAACGCTTGGATTCATTGAATACGAAAACGCCGGTCCGGAAGTGCGCGCCGTTTATGACGACATCATGGCCACACGCAAGGTGGACCGCATCAACAACTTCTGGAAAGCCCTGGCCCACGATCCTGTGCGCCTGAAAAAGATATGGGAAGAAAACAAACAGATCATGGCCGGCGGCGCGATTGACGCTCTCAATAAAGAGATGATTTATCTGGCCATCAGCATCAGCAACCAGTGTGATTACTGCATCGCCTCGCACACCGCATCGGCCCGTAAGAAAGGCATGACCGACGAAATTTTCAAAGAACTGATGTCAGTAGTGGGGCTGGCCAACCAGATGAACCGTCTGGTGGCGGGCTTTCAGGTTGAAATCGATGAGCCTTTTAAAGCCGTTGGTTAGCGCCGATGCGGTTCCACTTGCCAACCAACAGAAGACAAAGGGATGACGCTAATATCCGGCAAAAAGAAGGAACAACGTGGCAATAGTCAAAACTTTTTGCGAAAGACACGGCATGACGATTCCTATAGTCCAGGCGCCGATGGCCGGCGGCCCCAGCACGCCCGAACTGGCAGCAGCTGTTTCCAACAGCGGAGGCCTGGGTTCTCTGGGCGTGGAGTATCTCTCGCCCCGGCAAATTGAGCAGGACATCCTGCGTGTCCGCCAGCTCACGCAACGCCCGTTTGCTGTAAACCTCTTTTCACCTGATGCTGACCAACCCTTGGCCGGAGACTTTGCCGCAGTTGCTGAGGTGCTTCGTCCCTACCATGAGCGTTTGGGCATTGGTCCTCCTGAGCCGCCAGCTTCACCGGGTGAAAATTTTGTGGAACAGCTTGATGTTCTCTGCCGTCTCCACGTTCCCATCGTCAGTTTTACCCTGGGGCTGTTCCCCCAGGCAGCCATGGAGCGGTTGAAACGCGAATCCATCTACGTAATCGGCACCGCCACCACGGTTGAAGAGGCCCGGCTTCTTGAGCAGTCAGGAGTAGACGCCATCACGGCACAGGGCAGCGAAGCTGGCGGGCATCGCGGCACGTTTACCACAGACGCGGAATCCGTCCTGATTGGAACCATGGCGCTGGTTCCGCAAATCGTGGATGCCGTCTCAGTCCCGGTGCTTGCCTCGGGCGGCATTATGGACGGACGTGGCATTGTCGCAGCCCTCAGCCTGGGCGCAGCCGCTGCGCAAATGGGAACGGCCTTCATGGCTTGTGATGAAGCGGGCACGAACGCGGCCTTCCGGCAGGCGCTGCTGGAAGCGCATGAAGATCAAACCACGGTCACGCGCGCATTTTCCGGACGTCCGGCGCGCGGCCTGCGCAATGAATTCATCGATCAGTGGAACAACTCGGGACTTACTGCCGTTTCCTTCCCCTGGCACAACACCCTGACCCGTCCCATGCGGCGCGCCGCCGCCAACGCTCATGATGCCGGCTTGCACTCACTCTGGGCGGGACAGGGCATACGCATGTTGCGCCAGGGACCGGCCACTTCCATCATGGACCAGCTGCGCCAGGAAATTGCGGACTCTCTTGAAAATGCGCGCCGCCGCTTGCCGGCAGCCTTACAGTAAATAAAGCTGCCCACCGGCGTTCCGGCGATGGCAGCTATCTATTTATAAGCGAATAGTTATCTGCATTGAAGCCTGCCATTGTCATTCTCAATTTCGCGGCAGCGGTCCGCATGCTTCAATGACGTATCGCGCCATCTGTTATCTCTCTTTCTGCATGTGGCTTTCAGGGTGCTGCCATCCATGTGTATGTTGCGACAGGTTTGTTCGTAGGACCCACGTGGCATCCGGTTCCTGTCATGGTCCCGGTCCCGGTCTCGGTCTCTGTCGCGGCGATCTCTGTCATCGCGATCGCGGTCGCGATCTTGCTGATAGGTAACCGCAGGCGCTGGTTGGGCTGTGATTATTGCCGGCCTCCAGAAAACCAGGCTCAGCGTGATCATCGCTAAAGCTAAATTACGCATGTTCTTGACTCCTCCATCAGTTAGCTTCGATGCCAGAATACCTGAATAGG
>DAHUXF010000126.1 GCA_027307295.1 Acidobacteriaceae bacterium | reverse complement strand
TCACCCTGTGAGCGCTCCTGATTTTTCCTCCTACCTGTTGCAAGCCCAGGCATCAGGAGCCAGGGTCATCGGCCTGGCCAATGCCGGGGGTGACACCATCAACTCGATTAAGGCGGCCGCTGAGTTCGGGATCAATAAAAAACAGACGCTGGCTGGCCTGCTGGTAATGATCAATGACGTTCACGCTCTTGGCCTTCCTGCTACCCAGGGCATGTACATAGCGGATGGATTCTACTGGGACATGAACGACCAGACACGAAAATTCAGCAAAATATTCCAGGCGAAATCCAGCAGAATGCCCAGCACCATACAGGCGGCCGTGTACTCATCCACTCTGCAATACCTCAAGGCAGTGCAGGCCGCAGGCACAGACAATGCCGATGCAGTACTCAAGAAACTGCATGAGATGAAGCTCAATGACGTTTTTGTCAAAGACGGCATCATCCGCGCGGACGGCCGCATGGTGCATGACTACTATCTTTTTCAGGTCAAATCACCCGCAGAATCAAAATATCCCTGGGATTATTACAAGTTGATCAGCACCATCCCGGGCAGCCATGCCTTTCAACCATTGTCCGAATCCCGCTGCCCGCTGGTAAAGAGATAGAGCACCGCTGCCAACAATGACGACCATCTTCGGCGTACCAATCACGGCGCTCTACGGACAGCTTGTTGTGGGACTGGTCAACGGTTGTTTTTATGCCATGCTCAGCCTGGGGCTATCGATCATCTTTGGCATGCTGGATATTGTGAACTTCGCGCATGGCGCTTTCTACATGCTGGGCGCTGTCCTGACATGGTTTGCTTTTACACAGTTCGGGATCAGCTACTGGTGGGCATTATTGCTGGTGCCGCTGGTCCTTGCAGCGGCAGGCGCCATCATTGAAAGAAGTCTGCTGCGGCGGCTCTACCGGCTCGATCCCATTTACGGCTTGCTGTTTACCTTTGGCCTGGCCCTGGTGCTGGAGGGATTGCTACGCTATAAGTACGGCGTTTCAGGACTGCCCTATTCCATTCCGGACAACCTTCAAGGCGTCTTCAATCTTGGTTTTATGTTTTTACCCAAGTACCGTGCCTGGGTTGTGATTGCCGCTCTGCTGGTTTCACTCACCACATGGCTGATCATTGAGAAGACATCGCTGGGAGCGTACCTGCGGGCCGCTACAGAGAATCCGGCCCTGGTCGGGGCCTTCGGCATCAACGTTCCCGCCATGACTACCATTACTTATGCAGTGGGCGTGGCTTTAGCAGGACTAGCAGGCGTACTGGCGGCTCCTGCCACCCAGATCAGCCCCTTGATGGGTTCCAATCTGATCATTGTAGTGTTTGCCGTAGTTGTCATTGGCGGGATGGGCTCAATTCTGGGATCGATTGTTACGGGGCTTGGGCTGGGCCTGATTGAAGGTCTTACCAAGGTTTTCTATCCGCAGGCATCAAGCACAATGGTCTTCTTTATTATGGCCATCGTACTCCTGGTGCGTCCTGCGGGCCTCTTTGGCAGGGAGCGATAAGAGTGAGCGCCATGCCAAACATTGTCAAGTACGGTGGATACTCACTGCTGCTGTTGGCTGGAATACTGGCACCGCTTGTCATCTACCCCGTCTTTCTGATGAAGGCGTTGTGCTTTGCCTTATTCGCTTGCGCCTTCAACCTTCTGCTCGGTTACACCGGACTGCTTTCCTTTGGACATGCAGCCTTCTTCGGCACAGCTGGATATATCGCCGGCTACCTTATCAAGCAAAGCTCTTTTGGTCCTGGATTGGGGATTCTCTCAGGCACTTTGGCGGCAGGAGCACTTGGCCTGGTGGTCGGCAACCTGGTGATCCGCCGTCAGGGAATTTATTTTTCCATGATCACGCTGGCCCTGGCCCAGCTGATTTACTTTCTTTACCTGCAGGCATCATTCACAGGCGGAGAGGACGGCTTGCAGGCAATCCCGCGTGGGCGTCTTTTCTGGTTCATCAATCTTGAAAACGATCTCACACTCTATTACGTGGTGCTGGCCATCTTCCTGGGCGGAACTTTGCTGGTGTACCGTACCATCCATTCTCCTTTTGGCCAGGTGCTCAAAGCCATCCGTGAAAATGAAGCTCGGGCCATTTCGCTCGGTTATGACGTGAACCGCTACAAGCTCATGGCCTTTGTACTTTCAGCAACCTTGTCCGGACTGGCTGGCGCGACCAAGGCATTGGTCTTCACCTTTGTCACCCTCACAGATGCCCACTGGCATACCTCGGGCGACGTGGTCCTGATGAGCCTGCTCGGCGGGATGGGCAGCGTTTCCGGCCCCATTGTGGGGGCCTTTTCCATTGTTACGCTGGAAAACGAGCTTTCCGATAAAGTGGGGTCTTTTGTTACGGTCATCATCGGAGCCATCTTCATGGTCTGCGTACTGGTCTTCCGCAGCGGGATTGTGGGCGAGGTTTCCACGCTCTATCGCCGCGTGGTCGGCCAGCGGGAGCAATGACGTGTGGGGTGGGCTTTGTCTCGCGGGGGTGGGGGCCAAGCAGTCAATCGCGTTCGCACTCCTTTGGGGGCGCATGTAACCGTTGCGGATCTCAGGAACGCGTGCAGAATTGCAAGTGGACCTGCTGTGTACGTTTACACTTATGTCAGGTCCACTGTTATGAGCTACTTATCTACATCTCTACATCGGGATCAAAGCATCAGTGTGAGCCTTGTAAGACCACCGACGTCGTAATATGGGCCTGAGCAAAATCAGCAGTATCGGGATCGAAGGCAAATGCTGAAGCAGCTACCTCTGCCTTTCCCGGAACGAAGAGTGGGTTGGATCGACCATTGGACAGAGAAGGCGGGGAAACCATCGTCGCTGTCCACGAGCCGGTTCCGTTGCATGAAACGAAGGCGAAGAAAAAGCCGCTTATCACGTTGGTTCCAAGGTTTCGCTTTAGTTGGCCAGAGAGGTTGATGAATGTTGGCCGGTTGCAACTCGCAGTTCCATTGATAGTGGCCACGCCCGTGGTCGGATCAACACTTCCAAACTGGGCAACGTCCAGGGAAATAGCAAGGGCAGGAGGGGCCTGGAGCACATTAAACACCAAGTGTCCTCCCGCCTCTGAGCCAAAGGCTGACGCCATGAAGAAGTAAGTCACTCCTGCGGTTGCATTAAAAAAGACCCGGGATTGCAGTGTCCCTTGCGAATCATCATTACAGGCAACCAAATTAAGAGCGCCGCGGCTGCCGGTCCACACAGACAATGTGGTGTCATAATTACTGCCAAATGTGGTGGCTTGTATGGTCATGTCCTGGCTAGGAGTAAAGGAAAACCACACTGTCGCACTACGCCCGGCACAAAATGGGTCATCCGCGGTCACCGTGGCGCCGCTGGTATTCTCGGTTGTCCCAAACGGCAGCGCCTGGACAACGGTGGCACCACCAAAATCGTCATTTGCGGGTGCACCCGTCTGAGCTGCTAAGGGCAGCAACGCTGTCATAAATACGCTAATTACCATGCTGATAAATCGCCCGTTCATTTTGATCTCCATTTATTTTCTATTTAGATACATGGCCGAGAGAGCACACTTCTACCCAAGACATTTTCGTGACATTGTGAATTGACTTCTAGTTATTACAGATGCGAGTAAGAATTGGCCATGATACCCATAGCAATTCCTAGCAGCAACATACTGAACCACACGCTTCATCCGAGCCGTAAACGTAACGGCCTTTCATTATGCCCTCTAGTTAATAGTGACGATAAAGGTGACATTGTTTCACTTGTAGGCCACTAAATAAAATGATAGCTAGAGATAATTTTCGTTCCTTAGTTACTTCCGCCGTACAAATGAAGCATGAGAGGGCATAATCAAGATGCTGGAGCTAGGGCTGGAGCCAGAATGTTCAGCTTGAGCAGTGGGGTTTGATAAAGTAATAAAACACTTTAAGACATTTCTTAGGAAGCCTTGTAGCTTCTCTTTACTCTTCGCTAGAATGATTCGCTTTACGGCAGCATCAAAGAGTGCGCGCCGAAGAGATTCGGCGGCAATGCCATTTTGGTCAGCAACCATGTGAACGGATGCTGTGATACATTTCGTTAGTGGTGTGGATTGAGCCTGAACCGCTCAGTGGCGATCAGTAGTACAAGGCTAGATTCGCGTTGATTTCGCGGCTCGTATTTTTTCTGACTGAACCACCAAGGACACAAAGGGACACGAAGGCAGAAAACTTGCTGCGTGGCGTACGCAGAGGATGCCTATTTGGATTTCATTGGGCAGAACTTTCCTGATCAACATTCATCCGTGTAAATCAGTGCTAAGGCCTTAATGCCGCATTCATCCGCGCAAATCTGCGGCGAGGACGGTACACCTACTCGGGAACCGCTGGAGCGGCTTGCAGATAACGTGTTGGATCACCCTCAAAAGCCTGCTTGCAGCCAGCGCAACAGAAGTAAAATGTCTTTCCCTGATACTCAGCCTTATATTTGGCATGGCTCATCTCAACGCTCATGCCGCAAACCAGGTCTTTCGCTTCGGCATTCAGCACCGGCAAAGATACAGCCTTGGGTTTGTCCATAGTCTTTGCCGCCTGGCTGCGCACCTGAATCATCTCTGCAAGAATGCTTACGGCAATCTCTTCTGGAGACCTGGCGTGAATGTCCAGTCCGGCGGGGGCCTTGACACGGTTGATCTTCGCCGGTGGTATGCCTCTCGCCTTCAGGTAATCAAATACTTTGTCCGCTTTTGTTTTACTGGCGACAAAGGCAACGTAAAGCGAATCTACCTTCAATGCCTGTTCCAAAGCGTCCTCATCGTCTTCGCCTTGTGTGGATACAACAATCAATGTTTGTGACGAAGTGGCGATGGATTCAAGAGCGTAGTCTTTGGTCGCAACCAACCGGGCATCTGCAAATTGCTCTTCCATAGCTTCATAAGCAACAACCGAGACGTTATAACCAATCGTCCTGGCGAGCCGCGCGAGTGTCTGTGCCACCGGCGAACGGCCAAGGAGCACAAGATGAGGCCGGGGCAGCACAGGCTCAATATAGATGTCCATGGCTCCGCCGCTGTGGCACGTCATGGTGTAATCGACAATCCCTTCTTCGGGCGTTTCCTTTGACGGGCTGATCCGCACCAGCCGGGGAAGACCATCCTGCAAGGCTTTCAGTGCCTCTTTCGCGGCCAGCGGCTGCACGCAACCGCCGCCAATCCACCCCCGGATCTTGCCGTCCGCGTGAATGATGGCTTTGTCCCCCGGCTTGCCCGAAGTCGGCGGCAGGCAGCGGACCACCGTGGCCACGGCAAACGGTGCGCCCTGGGCCAGCAATTCTGACGTCAATTGGAGGAAGTCTTCCATCATAGATTCCTGAAGCAATCCCGCCGTTCCGGTCTTGTAACTAATATGCTCCGCACGCCTTCTTGCTGCAACACTATTATCTGCTCTGCAGATGCCGCTCCAGTTCCAGCAGGCTCGCTACATTATGCGCCGGCGCAAAAACGTCAATATGCGGCAAAGCGACGCTCATGCCGCGAGTCAACGGTTGATATCCCTCCAGGCCCAATAATGGATTCAACCAAATCACTTTTTTTGTCCGCCGCTTGATGGCGCTCAGTTCAGCCGCCAGCTTCTTCGGTTCGCCCGTGTCCCACCCATCACTCAGGATGATGAACAACGTGTCCCGTGACAACAGGCGGCCATAATGGGTCCTGAACTCGCGCAGCGACTCTCCGATCATGGTCCCGCCGGACCAGCCTGCGGTCTCTTGTGACAGCGCTTGTAAGGCTTCCCGCAGTTGGCGCTTCCGCAATGCGGCAGTGATGTCTGTAAGCTGCGTGCTGAAAAGAAACGTGTCTACATGCTTGAAATACTTTTGCAGCACGTAGGCAAATCTCACCAGAAATAAGCTGTACGGGTTCATGGACCCGCTCACATCCAGCAGGATCACCAGCTTCTGCTGCTGCAACTTCTTCCCCCGAAAGCGGAGATCGATGGGATCACCGCCGTGGCTGATGCTGTGCCGAATCGTCCTGCGCAGATCAACCTGGTTATGCAATCGTGACACCTTGAGCCGCCGCGAGAGCCGCATGCTCATCTGGCGCAACAAGTGCAGCGCGATTCTCTCAAGGTCCGCGATTTCACCCTCGGCAATCTGGGAAAAATCCGCCTGCTTCAGCCGCTCATGGGCCGTAGCGCCCAGCACGGCCTTGCCCTGCTCGCTTTCTGAAAGCGCGGTGTCTGAAGATGTTGGCAGCATCAGAACGGCCTTGTCCTGTTGCGTCTGAGTGTCTAGTGCGGACTTATTGGGCCTCTTGCGTTGCGCTGGTTCCAGGCCAGCTTGTTTGAAGCCCCAAAATGCGTCAAAAAGTTCTTCAAAGCGCTCCCACTCTTGCCGGGACGAGCACAGTACAGCCCGCAATGCTGCCTTCAGGACTTGCCGGTCCTGAACACCGACGGTCATGGCGGCTTCAAGCGCGCCGATACTTTCCTTTACGCTCGCCGACAGTCCGTTGGCTCTGGCGAAGCGGCAAAAAAGAAGGATGGCATCGTTCAGTCCGACGAATTCCGGCTCAGCCATATCAGCCAACTTCCGCGATCATCTTTTCAATGCCGGCAGCTTTGATTCTTGCCGTGTCGTCCATGGACTTGGAAAGGCACCCCAGCGTTTCCTCCACCACTGCCGAATCGAGCCGCGTCTTGCCAAGCGCCATCAGGGCCTGCGCCCAATCCAGCGTTTCCGCCACTCCGGGGGATTTAATGAGATTAAGCCCGCGTACTGATTGAACAAACCCGACCACCTGCCTTTCCAGTTCATCGGCGATGCCGGGCAGCCGGGCCGCCACAATCTTTCTCTCTTTTTCAAGAGTGGGATATTCGATCCAATGGTAGAGACAGCGGCGCTTCAGAGCGTCACTCAACTCACGGCTGCGGTTGGATGTAAGCACAACCAGGGGAGGATGTTTTGCCTTGATCGTCCCCAGTTCCGGGACCGTGATCTGAAAGTCGGAGAGCAATTCCAGCAGAAAGGCTTCGAAAGCCTCGTCCGCGCGATCCACTTCGTCCACCAGCAGCACAGGAGAAATTTCCACTTCCTGCACTGCCTGAAGCAGCGGCCGCTCCATCAGAAACTCGCGTCCAAAGATGTGCTTTTCTTTTTCTATGATGGACTGGCCGGTGTTTTCTTCAATCTTGATGGCAAGCAGTTGTTTCTGATAATTCCATTCGTACACCGCCGAATTTACATCCAGACCTTCATAGCATTGGAGGCGGATTAGCCGCGTGCCCAAAAAAGCCGCTAAAACCTTCGCGACTTCGGTCTTGCCCAGACCGGCATGCCCTTCCAGCAGCAGTGGCTTGCCTAACTTCAACGTTAAAAAAACAACTGTCGCCAACGAAGGGTCGGTGATGTATCCGAGTTGCTCAAAGCCACGAACTACAGCGGGGATATCCTGTACTGCTCTTGCTTTGGCGAGGGTCGGGGTAGCCATTACTTTGGGTTGCCGGCTGGAGCGTCTTTGGTTTTTTGGGTATCCACTTTTCCCTTCGCCCCGGCCGGATGCCGCTTGAAGGCAGATTTCAAGCCAGCGAAGGCGCCACCTATGGCCTTGAAGGCGGATATCAAGACTGCGAAGACAACCCCCAGTGCGCTGATTGGTTTGGGCGAGGCGGTGACTATCTCTGCATCGCTGGTTGCAGCACTCTGCAACTGCT
>DAHUXF010000125.1 GCA_027307295.1 Acidobacteriaceae bacterium | reverse complement strand
GGGATTCTCATGTAACCCAGAAAGCGCCCGGTATAGAGAACTTTTACTTCATCAGCAGGCAAGACTTGAGTAGCAGCAGTGGGGTTCTCCAACGGGCTATGCCCGTTCGCCATAGGCCAACCGGAGACATTGAGGCAAATGGAGAAGCAAGCGAGGAGACCGAAGCGTAACACAATACTCAAGGGCATATTTTCTCCAGAACGGCGGACTTATTTGAAAATGAAACTCTACAGACAGAACGCAAAACAGGTATATTCACCTGTTTGCTGGTTGGATTTTCAGGGGAGTGGCGGCCCCCCAAAGCCTACTTTCTCTTATTATTGATCCGATGGGGCATTTCGTAACCTTCTGAAAAATTGATACTTGACAGCCCGACGAAACTTCTTATGCCGGGTCGCAAGTAACCATATTTTATGCTCTGGATCACACTCCGGCTGGCCGCCCCCGGCTATAATTCCCACATTATCTTATGCTGCCGTTGTTCTGGTTACGGGTGGCCCTGAGTCTTTATGGGGTAGGGCTATTGTATGCCCTGGCGTCCTTTGTGGGCGGGCGGAAAGTCCTGACTCGCATTACTTTGCCCGCTGTGGGACTCGGCATGGTATTTCAGTTTGTCTCCTTGGTGGAGAATGCCATGTCCAACGAGACGTGGACGCCGACTTCCATGCATGGAATGGAATCGTTGCTGGCATTTGTTCTGATGGTTTTTTTCTTTGTCATCTATGCCCGCTATCGCGCCACCTCGCCCGGCCTGGCAGTGTTCCCGCTGGTCTTCTGGCTCACGTTCTCCGCTTCGTCTTACGCTGAACCCACGGAGCCTTCAGCGCCGCTGTTCGTAAGCGCACAATGGATCTACATACATGTGGCGTTGATCCTCATCGGCTATTCAGCACTCTTCTTTAGCTTTATTGCCAGCATCCTGTACCTGATCCAGGAGCGCAACCTGAAGAGCAAAGCCGGAATGAGCGGCATATGGTCACGCCTGCCGGCCCTGGCCACCATTGATGAAATTGGCTTTAAGACCCTCATCTGGGGGTTCCCGTTCATGACTCTGGGATTGATTTCCGGCTCCATTGTGGCCGAGGCGCGGTTTGGATCAAAATATTTTGCTGATCCCAAGATTCTGCTTTCCGTGGCGATGTGGGTTGTATACATGGTCCTGCTGTATACGCGATGGAGCGCCGGATGGCGGGGCCGCCGCGCCGCTTATCTGGCGACCTTTGCTTTTGGCGCTGCCGTGTTGGCCTGGGCCGCCAATAATTTCAGCCAGACCCACAGGTTTATTGCTCCATGAACTTTCACGTCATCGGCGTAAACCACAATAGCGCTCCACTGGAGGTGCGCGAGCGGCTGGCTGTCTCCGAGTCGCAGCTGCCGGATGCCATTCGCAGCCTGGTGCAGTTGCCGGGTGTGGATGAAGGCATGGTGCTCTCCACATGCAATCGCGTGGAGGTGCTTACCAGCACCAAACAGGGCGCGGACCTGCGCCGCTTCCTGGGCGAGTATTTCCGGTTAAGCGCCGATGCGCTCAATGGCCACATTTATGAGTTTCAGCAGCGTGAGGCCGTGCGGCATATCTTTCGCGTAGCCGCCAGCCTGGATTCCATGGTGGTGGGCGAGCCGCAAATCCTGGGCCAGGTAAAAGAGGCATATGCCGTGGCGCGCGGGTTGGGGGCGGTGCATTCGTCACTGGAAGCGCTGTTGTCCCGTGCTTTTGCCGTGGCCAAGCGCGTGCGCTCAGAGACAGCTATTGGCGGCTTCAGCGTTTCTATTGCTTCCGTGGCCGTGCAACTGGCGGAAAAGATCTTTGGATCGCTGGATAACAAGACCGTGTACTTAGTAGGCGCCGGCGAGATGGCGGAACTGGCGGCGCGTCATCTGGTCGCCCACGGAGCTAAGGATGTAATCATCAGCAACCGGACGCATGCGCGCGCGGTAGAGCTGGCAGAGAGCTTTGGCGGGCGGACTGTACCGTTTGATCAACTGTATGAAACTGCCGACCACGCCGACATCATCCTCACCTCCACCGGCGCGGCGGAACCGATCTTCCGCCGGGAACACGGTGAGCGGCTGCTCAAAGGCCGGCGCAACCGTCCGGTTTTCTTTATTGATATTGCCGTGCCACGCAACGTCCATCCGGATGTGAACCGCCTGGATGGCATTTTTGTCTATGACGTGGATGACCTGAAGGCCGTGGCTTCAGACAACTCCGCAGAGCGCAGGAAAGAAGCCGAGCGGGCGGAAAAGATCATTGAGCTGGAGGTGGACCGCTTTGCTTTGCGCATGAAGTCGCTGGCGGTTGTGCCCACGATCCTTTCCTTGCAGGAATACTGTGAAACCATTCGCCAGGCGGAGATTGACCGTATCCGCGGGAGGCTGGGCAGTATTACGCCGGAGCAGGAAGCGGCCATTGAGGCCATGACGCGCGGCATCATCAACAAGCTGCTGCATACGCCCATCACCACGCTCAAGTCTTCCACCGATCATCCTGAGGCTGCTACCATCCATGAGATGATCCGCAGGATTTTCAATCTGAACAGCAAACCTAAGGAATAATGGCACAACTTCGCATCGGCTCGCGCGGTTCACAACTCGCTCTCTGGCAGGCCAACCATGTGGCGGCGCTGCTGCGCGAGCAAGGACATACCGTGGAGATCGAGATCATCAAGACTACCGGCGACAAGATCACCGATGTGGCGCTGGCCAAGGTCGGCACCAAGGGCATGTTCACCAAAGAGATTGAAGAAGCTCTGGCGGACAAACGCGTGCATCTGGCCGTGCACAGCCTGAAAGATGTGCCAACGGAGCTGTCCCCGGAATTCACGCTGGCCGCCATCATGAAACGCGAAGATCCGCGCGATGCGTTTATCTCCGTCAAATATTCTTCGCTGGACAATCTGCCATCCGGCGCAAAGGTCGGCACCAGCAGCCTGCGGCGGCAATGCCAGTTGAAGGCCGTGCGTCCTGATCTGGAGATTTTCCCGCTGCGCGGCAATGTGGATACGCGGCTCCGGAAGCTGGAAGCGGGAGAATATGACGCTATCATTCTTGCCGCTGCCGGAGTGCACCGCCTTGGGCTGGACAAACATGTGCGGTCCAGAATTTCAGCGGACGTGATGTGTCCAGCAGTGGGGCAGGGCGCTCTGGCCATTGAAACCCGTCGCGATGACCGGCAGACGCAGACCTTTCTGGCCTTCCTGAATGATGCAGACACACGGCAGGCAATTGAGTGTGAACGCGCCTTGCTGGGATCTCTGGGCGGCGGCTGCCAAGTGCCGATTGGGGCTTACGCCGAGAAGCGTAATGGACGGCTGGCTCTGCGCGCCATGGTCGGCAGGCCCGATGGCAGCGAAATTTTGCGTGAGCATGCTGACGGCGCAGATGCCGAGAAACTTGGCCGCGAGACAGCACAGGTTCTTCTGAAACGCGGCGCGGACAAGATTCTGGCCGATGTTTACGCGCAGGAAGTGGCACTGCCAAAGCAGCCATGAGTCCGTCAAAAGAAAATCCGCTGAAGGGATGGCGCATCCTGACCACACGCGCTGGGAAGCAATCCGGTGGCCTGGCCAAACCGCTGCGTGACCTGGGCGCTGAAGTCATTGAGATTCCCACCATTGAAATCAGGCCTCCGGGCAGTTACCAGGCGCTTGATGCGGCCCTGGGCAAGATCGGCAAATATGACTGGCTCATCCTTACCAGCGTAAATGGAGTTGAAGCGATGTTTGCACGCCTGGAGCATCTGAGGATTGCGCCAGAGAAGTTGCACCATCTGCACATCGCCGCCATTGGTCCGGCGACGCAGCGCGAAATTGAAAGACACGGTTTGAAAGTGAACGTTACACCGGAGAAATATGTCGCGGAATCGGTGGTGGAAGCACTGCGCGGGAAAACTGAAGGTAAGCGAGTTCTGCTGGTACGGGCGAAGGTAGCGCGCGACGTGCTGCCGATAGAACTGAGCCAGGCCGGTGCGACTGTGGACGTGGTTGAAGCTTATGAAACTGTGGTTCCTGCGGAAGCCAAAGCCAGACTCAACCAATTGTTTGCCAATGAAGCCACACGCCCCAAAGTGGTGACGTTCACCAGTTCATCCACGGCCACAAACTTTCTCGAACTGCTGGCTAAAGAGCACTATCCTGCGCTGCACGATGTCCTGCTGGCTTCCATTGGTCCTGTAACCAGTGCAACCCTCAGCAAAGCCGGGTTTAAACCAGATATTGAAGCCAGCGAGTACACCATGAAGGGTTTGGCGGAAGCGATTGCCAATGAAGTGTTGGCGCTCCGCCCCAGCAAATAGCATCACAAAATCAGTTGGCGTTTGCTACGTGCATGGTGGGAAAATGTTATCTTTTCTTGCTAATCGTTCAGCCCTGAAATTTTAGGAAGGCATAGATCGATAGGGATTAAAAAATAAATATCAAAAACATGCCATGAAGGTAAGGGAACATGCCAAGACCGGCCGATAGCAGGGTTGGAGGCGCCAGGGAGAAGAGCGCACGACTTTGCGCGACTTCTCCCCGGGACATTTTGGAGTCTATCAACCGCAGCCAATTCCACGCCTGATAGCCGGCTTTGGTGAGTACATAGTTAAAAAAGCGGACATTGAGGCAAGGTCTGGGGTGAACTGGTGGAGAAAATGTTTTGGCTCCAGCATGCCCCGGCGATGCCATCCCATTGCAGATCAACACCATTGTTCGAGGCCCGATTGCCACTTACGATATTGCCCGTACCGCCCGCGATACTGATCCCGTTCAACCGATTGTCCTCAACAACATTATCAAGGACCGTGCACGCATGGAAGCGATCGTCTCCAGTCACCAGCAGACCGTTTCCACCATTGGCTCTGAGGAAATTATCTTCAATGTTCCCGCAGTTTCCAGGGTCCGTGACTTCAGCTTCAATGCCGTTCGTCTCATTGCGGAAGACCATATTTCCACGAATGGTATGCGAACCCTCCATTTCGAAACGGATCCCTACATGATTTTCCGTGATGATGTTTTGTGAAACCACTGGGTCCGCCCTTCGCAGCATAAGCCCGAAATCAGAGTGGTTTCGTATGATGTTGCGATAGATGAAGTGGCCCGGACCGGAGACACTGATGCCTGTTTTGCCCTGGTTCCTGCCATCTATGGTGTTGTCGAGAATCCTGACACGGTTGGCGTCCAGATTAATCCCGTTAATGTTCCTGACCAGATCAAGGTCATAAATCATTACGTCCTCAGTACCGTGATCAAGGTTGATGCCTACGCCAAAGTTTACGATGCGTCCGGGGCCTTTCACGATAATTGATTCACCAAACATGGAAACTCCGGTACCCGAACCTTGTCCGATAATCTTGTGGCCATTGAGGTCCAGAGTTACCGGCGTAGCCGCCACAATGTGTATGCCATCGCCCGGACACGGACCTAGATCATGAGTGAGCTTGATGCTTGTTTGGATCCGGTCACCGCAAGCAAGCGATGGTGGTTGTGGCAATGCAACAGCTATAGATGCAATTCCCAGCATCGCAATCAAAAGCCATGCGTTTCGACGAACGTCTATTTTGAGATTCTTAATGTTTAACATTGTCTTATTCCATTCACTGCGCTCTTCTTAACATGCAAGCGGAGGCTTTCAACGAAAGGTCTCCCGTGAGAATTCAATGATGAATTCCCTTATCTGTCTGTGCTCCCCATCACCTATCAGGAATGGCACGGGCTGCGGCGTGATTGTGCGCGGAAGCGCAACGCCACCCCGGCAAGCCAAAAGGCCGACCAATGATTATTTTGCCCGCCGTTAGGGACCGATATTGCAGCCGCACTTGGCCGGTTCAGCGTACTTCTTCAGAAACTCACCGATCCGGGTCACAGCGTCAATCTGGTTCTCGACTTTGGCGAAGCCGTGGCCTTCATTCTCATAAATTTTGAAATCAACCACGCCTCCGCGCTTTTTGACCGCCTGCACCACCTGTTCCGCCTCCGTGCGCGGACATCGCGGATCATTGCCGCCAGCCAGCAGAAGCAGCGGTGCTTTGATCTGATTGACGAAATTGATGGGTGAGCGCTCTTTAAGGCGGGCTGTGTCTTTCATGGGATCGCCCATGTTGGCCAGGGCGTACTCACGGCCTGCCGGATCTGTGTTCTCCATCTCAGTGAACCAGTTCACGAAAGGAAAAAAGGGAACGCCGGCAGCCCAGAGATCAGGAGCCTTGGTGATGGCCATCATAGTGAGGTAGCCGCCGTAGCTGCCGCCCATCACCGCCACTTTTTGGGGATCGATGAAGCCGGTTTTCTTGATCCACTCAGCGGCGGAGATTACGTCTTCCAGATCACCGCCACCCAGATCAAAGCGGTTTGCATCTTCAAATTCCTTTCCATAACCGCTGGAGCCGCGATAGTTCGGCGCAATCACGAAAAACCCCTGATTCACCAGATACTGCACGCTGCGCACAAAGAAATCCTGATACTGCACGCCGGGCCCGCCGTGTATAAACACCACGGCAGCATTCTTGCCATTGCGTTCCGCGTTGTAAGGCACGTAAACAAAGGCCGGAATCTGCCACTTGCCGTCTTTGCTGGGAAAGTGGACCAGAAAGGGCTCCGCCATGTCTTCACTGCGGACACCTCCCACCAGAGCATGCGTAATCTGTTGGGATTTCCGGGTTGCCAGATCGTATTCCCAAATGTCGTTCGGAGCGTTCGCACCTTCATGGTTGTAGATCAGGCGAGATCCATCGCGGCTGAAGGCCGTCTCAGCGCCGGCAAGGGAATTGATGCCCTGCGCTATCGGAAGTGCCTGCGACTGATGCGTCGCCAGGTCATAAAGAAAAATGCTTTGTTCGCCGTCTACATTTGCCGTCCAAGTCACGCGCTTGCTGTCTGGCGAGAATTTGCCGGAGGTGTTCTCAAATTTGTCGGTGGTCAGCCAAGTAATTTTCTTGGCTGTCACATCTAGCAGCGCGGAATTTTCGTAGCCATTGCGGGCGTTGGAAGTGATGAATACGGTCTTGCCATCGGGTGAGATGTCCGTGGCGGCAAAGTTGTGCTCGCCTTCATGCGGCGTGAGGGTGGTAGCGCGCCCATTCGCAGCATTCGCAAGAAAAACGTTCGCATCTTTGCCGGAGGCATTCGATTGCGTATAGACGATCCATTTGCCGTCTTTCGACCAAATGGGATTCAAGTTGCTGAGCTGCGCCGGCGTATTACTGGTTAAATGTGTAACTTTCTTAGTCAGCACCTCCATGATGTCGATCTCAAAGTTGGGCGACTGCCGGGCCTTCACCATGTAGGCCAGCTTCTCGCCATCGGGTGAAAAGACAGCTCCGGCCTCGGCAACTTCAGGTGTGTTGGTCAGGTTCACTACCTGGCCGTTGGTGGTAGAAACCAGAAAGAGGTCCCACAACTCATTGCCGTCATTGTCAGAGTTGTAGACAATCCAGCGGCCCTGCGGCGACCACGCAATATTGGCCTGGCGCTGATTACTGATGGTGAGCTGTGTGGGCCATCCACCCTGTGCCGGCACCAGCCAGATATTGTTGCGTCCGCTGATGTTGCTGATGAATGCGATCTGCTTATTGTCAGGCGACCATGCGCTCTCGCCAATCATGCGCGTCATATAAAGCTTTTCCACGCTGAGCGGCTGAATATCGAATTTTTCTTTCGCGATAATTTGGGCCGGGTCAGTGATGATTTTGGGCACGGCAG
>DAHUXF010000124.1 GCA_027307295.1 Acidobacteriaceae bacterium | reverse complement strand
CCAACTCGGAAATTTGCCATAACTGCTCTCTTTGCTCAATTCTATTGATGGCGTCACGATTAGGAGTGTCACGATGATCTCTAAGACCGCAATTCTTCTTCTTGCCGTCTATTTTATGCTGCCTGTGACTGGGCAGCAGACTCCAGGCATGGGCGCGCAGGCGTCCAGCAGCCAATCCAATCTTGCGAACGCGGCAGAAAACGCGCAGATCCGGCAAATGGGATCGCGCAAGGATGACGCCCAGGCCCTGCGTGACGACATCAAGAGAATGCGCGCGCTGGTGCAGCAGATGCAGACCAACCTGGCCTTTGTGGATACCACACAGTCTCCTCTCAAGCACCAGTTCCAGCTTGAGATCGATGCATGGAACGTCCTGATCGATCAGATGGAGAGGCGCGCACAGTCCGGACGTTGAGGCATCCTGTTCCACCATGCATTGCGCTGACTTTAGTGTGTCAACAATCTGAGCCGCGTTGGCTTAGCGCTTATATCCATGCGCGATTCCCATCGGGATCTCGCCGCGTTTGTGTAGAATGCGTCCGGAGAACTTCCTCACCATGCGCTTCCGGCCTTCCGCTACTCTTTTGTTTTCGATACTCATGATGTTGACCCTGCTGCCCCTTGGCAGCACGGCACAGCCGTCTTCGTCCCAGGCCAGTCTTCCCAACAAAAGTCTTCCCAAGGTGCGTACGGTCACGGCGTTTGTGCGCCTGGACCGGCAAAGGTATCGCGCGCAGGTGGCGGAAGCGCTGAACATGCTGCGTTCCGCCAAAGATGCATTTACCAAAGCCGGATACGAGATCGAAACCATACGCATCACCACCCAGCCGTTTCCGGAGTTTATCCAGGGGCTGAGCGACGAGCAGGCGATGGAATTTTTCCGGGAGTATGACAAGCTGGCGCAGCAGGAAGGATTCACGCCGGACATCGGCCCGGCAATGAGCAAAGACTCTGACGACCCTAAGCGTGCCGATCTGCTGGCACGGATCATCGCGGAAACGCAGACCATCAACGGCTTTATAGAAGTTGCCGATGACGCGGGCATCCACTGGAACGCAGTCCATGCCGCCGCGCGCGTGAATAAGTATCTTGAAGAGCACACCACCAACAGCGAAGGAAATTTCCGCTTTGCATCCGGAGCGTTCCCGCCGTCGGTAGCGCCGTTTTATCCTGTCTCGCACACTAGCGGCGCAGGGCATGGATTTGCCATTGGTCTTGAGTCCGCCAATATCGTGCAGGAAGTGTTTGCGCGCGCGCACGGCGACATGGCAACAGCAGGAACGCAACTGACAGATGCGCTCACAGTGCAGGCAAAGAAGGTGGAAGAGATCGGGCGTAGCGTGGCCGCAAGCACCGGCTGGAAGTATCAGGGAATTGATTTAACGCCGGTGCCGTTGAAAGAAATTTCCATTGGCGCGGCCATGGAAACGCTGTTGCAAGGGTCCATCGGCTCGCCTGGTAGCCTGAGCACAGCCTATACGATCACTACCGCAGTGAAGCGCGTGCCGGTGGAGCAGGTGGGATACAGCGGACTAATGCTGCCGGTGCTGGAAGATTCCGTGCTGGCCCAGCGATGGGAGTCGGGCGCTGTCAACCGGGATTCTCTGATGTCGTATTCGTCCGTTTGCAGCACCGGCCTGGACGCCGTGCCGCTGCCCGGTGACATTTCATTGCACGATCTGGAAAACATCATTGGCGATATGGCAAGCCTGGCGGTCAAATGGCACAAGCCGCTTTCCGTACGGTTGTTGCCGGTGGCCGGAAAGAAAACCGGCGACAAGACGGAATTCAGCAGTCCGTATCTGGTGAATATCCATATCCGGTGAGAGAACCATGGCATTGCAGATGAAAAGTGAATGTGAAAAATGCCATCAGCCCTTGTCCGCTCATGGCGTGGCATTTATCTGTACATATGAATGCACGTTTTGCCAGAGTTGTAGTTCTCAGATGAACGATGTCTGCCCGAACTGCGGAGGCGAACTGGTATTGCGACCGAAGAAAAAATCCTCTTGAATCTGCATTTATTTTTTCATCACTCTGGGCCGTGTTGGGGAACCGTGGGAACACAATATGGCATGTGCTTCCGGCTGCGCTCAGGATGGACAGGGATTAAGGTTTTGGTAGAGCCATGTGACAGCATTTTTTACTTTCGCTTCTTCTCAACCGCTCGCAGAAATGACAAAAATTGTCGCGACGATGTTGGCCGAATAGCATCGCAAATCCAAAATAGCTGCATTTCTCTGCATAAACGCTGGGATGCATCAGGAAAATTTTGTTTCTTATGAAATTTTATTAACCGTACTATTGACAACCTTTCGCCTGAAGGTCTATGGTTTGCGACGGCCTGCAACTCCCCCTGGAGGTTCTCTACCGCCATGCATCCGACCCTTACTGAAAAATATTCATTTGTTCGCCGCACTGCTTTTTTGCTGATTTCGGCGATGTTGTTGGCGCCCGCACTGGCTTCCGCCGCAACGCACCCGCTTTTTAACTTACAGTCACCCACTCAGTCGCCGTTTCCCAGCGACCGCTTTACAGTATCTGACCGGCATCAGATCACTGGCTTGCGCGTAAATCTGCCGCTCCCGAACTGCGCTACCAATCCTTCAGATTGCGACGATCTCACGTTACTCAACCAGTTGGACGGCTTCAATTTACAGCCGCGGCTTTCCATCCCCTTTGACGGCGCGATCATGCCAGGCAGCGTCACCAGCAAGACGGTGTTTCTGGTCAGGCTGCCCGGTGTTGGCCTGCGGGAAGATGAGTTTGAGCATTTTCATCCACAGATTGTCGGCATTAACCAGGTGGTGTGGGACCCGGCCAGCCTGACGCTTTTTGCCGAGTCCGATGACCATCTCAATGAAGACGCCAATTACCTTCTGGTGGTGACCACCGGCGTGCTTGACGCCAGCGGCCATCCCATCGCCGCTTCAGATGCCTTCAGAGATTTCCGCCATGATGGCGATGACGACGGACATGAAGGCGGTCCGCTGCACGAATACCGCGAGGCATTGCGGGGCGCGCTGAATGAAGAAGTGCTGGAGAAGCTCGGACTTTCACGGCATGACGTTGCTGCCGCCAGCCTGTTCACCACGGAAAGCGTGACAGCCACGCTGCGCAGCATTCGCGACCAGATCAAAGACGCAGCGGCGCCGCAAGTTAGCTTCAACCTGGGCACGGGCGGGGAGAAGACGGTGTTCCCCCTGAGTTCCGTGACCGGGCTCACGTTCAACGTGCAGGCACTGACGGTTGGGCCGTTGGTGCCGACAAACCTGAATGGGGCCCTGGCTGCTTTGCAAGTGTTTCCGGGTTCCATTGGCACCATTGCCTTTGGCAAGTTCAGCGGGAAGCACTGGCAGAATGCCGGCGTATTCATTCCCCAGGTCCCAACGCGTAAGAGCGTGCCGGCGCAAGGCACGGAAGAGTTGTTCTTTAATCTGTTTATTCCCGCCGGACCGCGGCCCAGCAACGGCTGGCCGGTGGCCATCTTCGGCCATGGGTTTGGCGATAGCAAGCAGGGTGCGCCATTTGCCGTGGCTTCCACGCTGGCGCACAACGGCATCGCCACTATCGCCATCAATGTGGTAGGACATGGTTTTGGTCCCAACAGCACGCTTGCTATCCAGCAGGGAAGCACAACCACAACTTTCCCGGAAGGCGGACGCGGCTTTGACCAGGATGGTAATGGTCAGATCGCCGGCACCGAAGGTTCTGCTACATCTGTGCTGGGCCCGCAGGGAACCATTGGTTCCCGCGATGCTCTGCAGCAGACCGTGGCCGACCTGATGCAACTGGTGCGGGCCATCCAGGGCGGCATTGACGCGGATGGAGATGGTCTGCAAGACCTCGACCCCAACCGCATTTACTATGCTGGCCAGTCGTTTGGCGGAATTTACGGCGCAATCTTCCTTGGCATTGAGCCGGATGTGCGCGTTGGCGTGCCCAACGTGCCGGGCGGAACAATCATTGACATCGTGCGCCTGAGCCCTACGTTCCAGCTATTGCTCACGCAGTCTCTTTCAGTGCGCGTGCCGTCTCTGCTCAACGCCGGGCCGCCGATCTTTTTCAATGACAACAGCCCGCTGCGTAATCTGCCTCCGGTCACCAACACCGTGCCCGGCGCAGTTGCTATCCAGACCGTTGAGGACACCAGCCGCTGGCTTACACAGGCAGGCGATCCCGTGGCCTGGGCTCCGTTTATCCGCAAGTCACCGCTTCCCGGTGATCCGGCGAAATCCGTGATTGTTCAGTTTGCGCGCGGCGACAAGACCGTGCCCAACCCAACCGCTACGGCGCTGATCCGTTCCGGCGACCTGAAGGACCGGGCCACTTTCTTCCGCAATGACCTGGCCTTTGCCTTGGGAGTGGGCTTTGGGAAGAACCCGCATACTTTCATGACCAACATTGGCGGCTCTCCGGCAGCGGCGCTGGCGGCCATTGAAGCGCAAAGCCAGATCGCGGCATTCTTTGCCTCCGGCGGAGCTTTGACCATTGATCCCGATGGTCCTGGCCCGTTGTTTGAAGTGCCGATCGCGGGGGCATTGCCGGAAGACCTGGGTTATATCCCATAAGCCATATCCCATAGCAGAATTGGTAATTGGATAATTTGCAATCGGGTAATTGAAAAACGGAGTCAAAGGATGATTTGCATCCTGGCTCCGTTTTTGTATTAATCCGAGCGCATTGCAGAGAAATATTTACCGCAAAGGGCGTGGAGGACGCAGAAGAAGAGCTGAAAGAATGCTTGACCGCGTTTTTCCTCTGCGCCCTTTGCGTCCTGTGCGGTAAAAAATGTTTTTCTTACTCTTCCCGTTACATCTCTGCGTTAGATATTTCTCAGCTCACCACTTCATTCTCTCTTTCAAACCGGTAATGTGGGCCACGTGGTGGTTTCCGTGCCAGGAGTAGAGGCCCAGCAGCCAATCCACGTCATGTGGGCCGGATTCGGAATGGACAAATTTGCGGTGGAAATCCTCTGCCTTAAGAGACTGGAGCAGGATGGCCCAGCGAGCATGCAGTGATTCCACCAATGTGAGCGAGACTTCCGCCGGCGTGAGCCTGGAGTCGCTCAGTTCGGCCCACGCAGTTTCATCATAGGCTTTGAGGGTGGGTGTTTCTTCCGTGACAGCCAGCTTGAAACGAACGTAGGCGTTCATGTGGCTGTCAGCCAGATGATGGACCACCTGGCGCACCGTCCATCCGCCTTCCCGGTAAGGGGTATTGAACTGGGCTTCGGTCAGACCGCGGACAGCCTGGCGCAGGCTTGCGGGCAGGGCGGCAATCTGCTCTATATGGCGCGAGCGGGTCTGGGGGGAAGGGCTGGGATCAGGGCTGAATCGTCCAATGGGATAGCGGGGATCGGTCATTTCTTGGGCTCCATCTTTAAGGTTTTTGCTGGAAAAGGCCAGTCGATAAATCTATATATATTAGTGAATTACAACAAAAATAAGGACTTATGTGGTCCTCGAACTATAAAAATAGCTTGACGATCAGGCCAGTTCCATTTACCGTATAACGTCCTAACAGGGACAAGAATTGCCGGACAGGGACTTTGTTTCAAGTAACGCCCCCTGCAAAGCAAAGTCGAAAAAAGTTGGCAACTCAGTTACCAGTGTTTGCGTCTAATAATCGCATAAGGGTCTCTGGTTACTCTCCATAACATTAAATGCTGTTGCCTTGGAAAACAGGGCAGGGGAAGTTGCATTGTGTTGTGTGTCCTGGTCGTTTTCAGCTGTAAGGGTTTGAATTTATTCGGATTGCGAGTCAATCCAATTTTACATCACGAACTTATATAAGGAGAATAAACAGTCATGCGATCTGACTTGATCTATAACGCACTTGATACCGTGCGGAACCGTTATCTTTTGTGCCAGTTGATTTCCAAAGCCACGCGGAAGTTCCACAAGCCCAATACCCGTGTGCAGGAAACCATGAATGAAGTGCTGGTGCGCGTCGGCAAAGCCGACGAGCCGGATGCGGTCATTGATATTGCGACAGAAAAAGTTGCAGAACCGCAGCGTCGCGCCGCATAATAGACTTTCCTGAAAACCCCGCCGGGCCTTGGCTGCCTGGCGGGCCCTCAGGTTTACCGCTGAGGGTGTAATTCTCGCCTTTTTGCATCAACTGCAATCCTTCCCAAGACCCGAAAACTCCCGTAGGTGACAAATGACAATCGCTGAACTTAAAGAAAAAAATATCACCGAGCTTACCAAGATCGCGCGCACTCTCGACCTTCCTGGCGCCAGCGGTCTGCGCAAGCAGGACCTCATCTTCAAAATCCTGCAGGCTCAGAGTGAAAAAGAAGGACACATCTTCGCGGAAGGTGTGCTGGAAATCCTGCCTGACGGTTACGGCTTCCTTCGCTCGCCCGACTATAACTACCTGCCCGGCCCCGATGACATTTATGTTTCGCCCTCGCAGATCCGCAAGTTTGACCTGAAGACCGGAGACACCATCAGCGGCCAGGTGCGCCCGCCGCATGAAGGCGAAAAATATTTTGCCCTGGTCAAGATTGAAGCGGTGAACTTTGAATCTCCGGAAGAGGCGCGCAATAAGATCCTCTTTGACAACCTGACGCCGCTGTATCCGCAAGAGCGCCTCAAGTTGGAGACCGTGAGGGAAAACGTGAGCGCCCGCGTGATGGACCTGCTCACCCCGGTAGGCAAAGGCCAGCGCGGACTGATTGTGGCCCCACCCCGCACCGGCAAGACCATGCTGCTGCAGAACATCGCCAATTCCATCACCACCAATCATCCGGAAGTGGTGCTGATTGTGCTGCTGATTGATGAGCGTCCGGAAGAAGTCACGGACATGCAGCGTTCGGTGAAAGGCGAAGTCATCTCGTCAACGTTTGATGAGCCGGCCGCCCGCCACGTGCAAGTGGCCGAAATGGTGATTGAAAAAGCCAAGCGCCTGGTAGAACACAAGCGCGACGTGGTGATCCTGCTGGATTCCATCACGCGCCTGGCGCGCGCCTATAACACGATTGTTCCGCCTTCCGGCAAAGTACTCTCCGGCGGTGTTGATTCCAACGCCTTGCAGCGCCCCAAACGCTTTTTTGGCGCGGCCCGTAATATTGAAGAAGGCGGTTCGCTGACCATCATTGCCACGGCGCTGGTGGAAACCGGTTCGCGCATGGATGATGTGATCTTTGAAGAATTCAAAGGCACGGGCAATATGGAAATCATCCTGGACCGCAAGCTGGTGGATAAGCGAGTCTTCCCGGCCATTGATATTCAGCGCTCCGGAACGCGCAAGGAAGAGTTGCTGATTCCCAAAGAGGACCTGGCGCGAATCTGGGTGTTGCGCAAAGTACTGAACCCGCTTTCACCGGTGGAAGCCATGGAACTGCTCATTGACAAGCTGGGGAAGACGCCTTCCAACGGGCAGTTCCTCTCCAACATGAGTTCAATCTAGCTTTAACGCAGGACCACAGCACAGCTGATTTGTTTCGCGAAAGTTCGCAGCCTCCTCTTTGTTCGCTGCAGATTTACGCAGATGAGCGCAGATCAGGACCGAGATGAGCTGCGAATCATCGCGAAACGCGCGAATATGGAGCCGACTAGTTCCATGGTTTCTGGCACTTCAGCAATTTCTCTGTGCCTCTGGCCGCTGTGGTAGAAGTTTCCGCAGATTTCTAATTTGCCATCTGCCATTTTCCAACTGCGTAAGCGTCCATCTGCATAAAATCGCGCGGCGGGTTTTTCTTCCTTCGTGTCCATTGTGGTTCAGATCAGGAAAACGATGAGCCGCGAATCAAC
>DAHUXF010000123.1 GCA_027307295.1 Acidobacteriaceae bacterium | reverse complement strand
CACTCCAATGCGTTGCCGGCGGGCTTCCAGTGCAATCCGAACCACCAGGTCGCGGCTGGTGGAGGGAGTAAAGTAGATTTCATCAATAAAATTCTCGGTCAAAATTCGCGGCAAGTCGTCCGGCGTGCCCAGGCAGAAAGGACCAGAACCAGGCTCCCAGTCAACAAAGCCGCAGAACGTCTTGCCCAGATGAATATGGCTTTGAAGGTAACAGCGGAATGCCTGGCCTACCTCTCCCGCGCCTACGATAAGAACATGCTGGTTGCCAATGCCGCGTTCAATACGCTTCAGGTTGTAACGCTCCATGACATAGCGCAGAAAAACAACTCCCGCCAGGCTGAACAATCCAGTGCTGGCAACCATTAAGCGCGGCACTGCTTTCTCTCCGGCAATAAACACAATCATGATGGAGATCATGGAGGAAACCATGAACCCCTTCAGGACACGTACACGGGCGACACGTGCGGAACGGATAGCGGCATCTGAATAGAGGTTCTGGGCCGCATTGCAAATCACAGTCAAGCAAGCATAAGTAAGCAGAAAAACGAATAAGCGTAAAGCGGGTGCGGTATTGACATCGATTGCAGAAATCCCCAGCAATTCACCCAGGAAGTCGCGTCCGGAGTAAGCCAGGAAACCAGAAACCACCACAATCAGGGCCTCCAGCATCGCCACGGCGGCGCCCAGCCCGGTGCCCCTTTCATGTGACAGTGAGCGATGAATATGCGTTCCAGTAAAGTGGGACACCTCCAAGAGATTGGCTTGGTCTTTCAATACCTCTTGTGTGGACACCATTTCCTCCTGACTGGTTCTGGTTCAATCACATCTGTTCGATATGCTCGGATTTAACTGCCGGTTTCTGCAACCTGCTGCGAACTGAATTCGCAGTACCCTGCCCGCTTTTCAGAACTTGGGCCAGCAACATGCGACGGGGATCATCCCTGTCCCAGCGCTCCCACCATCCTTTGATGAAATATCCCAGGCACGCCAATGCTCCCCCCATCACCGCCCCGCCAAGCAGGATCAGCAACCAGGAAGGCCGCTTGTGCTCAGGCGTTGACGCCGGATCAAGTACCTTAACCGTGGGAATTTCCTTGGCCTCCTGGATTCTGGCAATCTCGTACTGCTGGGTGAGCAACTCGACTACGGTTTCACGAATCTTCGAGTCACGGTATAGGTCCGCCCACTTAACGCCGAGCAGCGGCAGGTTCTTGACCGAAGGATAAGGATTCGCAGGATCGTTCGTGCTGCTTCCCACGCGTCCATTCATTTTTGCCAGCTCGCGTTCAAGTTCATTCACGTGCGCCTGGACGCTCTTCACACGGATGTTTTCCGGTGTATAGGTTTCCTTGAGTCCTTCCAGCTGGGCGCGGGTGGCAATCAACTCTCCCTGCAGTCGCGCCGCTGCTTCCACCATCACGCGGGTCTGCTCGGGCACATTCAAGGCCATGTTGGTGCTGGCAAACTGGCTGAATTGCTGCTCTGATTCTTCCAGGCTCTTTTTTTCTTCTGCCAGCCGCTGTTCAATAAATATGCGTTCCCGGCGAGCGGCGGAGGTTGAAACTTTAGCGGTCAGGGCATCCAGCTCTTCTACGTAAGCATTGACCATTGCCCTGGCCAAATCTCCGTCCCGGTCGCGCACGGTAATTGCAATTACGCCGCTCTTTTTGTCATCCGCAATCAGCGTCCGGGTAGAAAGCTTTTCCCTTGCGTCTTCCCAGTACTGCATGTGGTAGCGCTTACGCAGATCAAAGCGGTCTATCATGTGGTCCGCGACCGTGCGGCTTTGCAGGACCTTGACAAACATTGCACCTGAGCTTTTTCCGCCCATAAGGTCCCCCGCCAAACCCGCCAGGCCGGGGGCCTTGGTAAGCGCCGGAATCATCGCGGCCAATCCAGAATTGCCGCCATCGGGCGGCATGATCTGTGCGGTACTCTCATATTTAGGAAGACGCCACGCCAGAGGAGCAGCAACCAGCAGGCCCATTAAGGCCCAGAAGGCAATTCCTGAGCGCTGCAACCACAAGCGGTATAACGCATCAGTCCAACCAATCCATTGCGGTCCAGGCTTGGGCAGCTGGCTATTGGCTTCATTGGTCAGAATTTCGCGTTCGGCCTCGCTCAGTGGCATCGCCCCGCCTCCTTCTTTATACGACCCAAGGCGAGTCTCGCTGACACTGTCTCTCTGAGCATGAGAGGATCAATTGTGGATGCTCCTAATGGCGTCTCAGTCCCTTTACTAAACATCTTAAACATACAGTAAACACAGAAGTTGCAAAGATTTCATAAATTGCTTCTTTTTCGACCCTCGCCCGAACCCAATCGGCATCTGGAAGGTAACGGATTCGGGGCACTTCTTAGGTTCGATTCAGATTAGAGACAGCGAGATTACCGGATACCACATACTTCCCCTATATGCTGACATCACTCTTCAGCTTACTCTAATCTGAATTTTTCTTTCGCCAGGGCAAAGAAGGGACGAATCCAGATTATAACCCTCATTTATGTGAGTTCCCCGCCTCTAGGGTTACATTTTGTCATAAGTAAAGGTTCTACGACGTTCGTGTATCCCGTGCGGCGCTGGCCTGTTTGCCCGTTGGCGATCAAGGAAACGCTGCCTCATTTCAGGAATTCTGATTTGACGATCCCGGCTCTTTGAATAGATACTGACAAAAGAATAATCCCAGACAGCTGATGTGCGGGATTTGTTTGCTTGGAGAGAAGCAAAAGAAAAATGCAGATCTCGGTAATCGGTTCAGGGTATGTTGGCCTGGTTGCAGCAACGTGTCTGGCAGAGTTGGGCCACAACGTAGTGTGCGTGGACAGCGACTCCTCCAAGATCGCGGCCTTAAACGCGGGTGAAAGTCTGATCCATGAAGATTGCCTTCAGGAGTTGCTCAGCCGTCATCGCGGCCACAGGCTCTCCTTTTCCACCTCCATTCGCGATTCCGCCCGCAACGCAATGGTCATTTTTATTGCTGTAGGAACGCCTTCCACCGAAAGCGGATCGGTTGACCTCTCTTATGTAGAATCCGTGGCGCGATCACTGGCCGAATCCATGGACGGCTACAAGGTAATCGTGGAAAAAAGCACGGTCCCGGTTTACACCAGCGAATGGATACGGAACGCCATGCTGCTCAAAGGCCGCACGCAGGGCGATTTTGATGTTGTTTCCAATCCTGAATTCCTGCGTGAAGGCACAGCGGTCACGGATTTTCTGTATCCTGACCGCATCGTGGTAGGAGCCAGCACCACGCGCGCTGCAGGCATGATGCGGGAAATTTATGCGCCGCTGGTGAGCGGCTCTTATGCCCAGCAGCCCAGCGCAGTCCCCAAGCCTGAGCGTGCACGCTCCCTGCCCATGTACATTGAGACTTCGCCCCGCAGCGCCGAACTGATCAAGCATGCGTCCAATGCTTTTCTGGCATTAAAAATTTCTTTTATTAATGCGGTGGCGAATTTTTGTGAGTCCGTAGGCGCGGATATCGAGGAAGTATGCCGGGGGATCGGCAGTGATAACCGGATCGGTCCTGACTTCCTGCGCGCCGGCATCGGCTACGGAGGATCGTGTTTCCCCAAAGACGTAGCTGGGTTCCGCGCTGTGACCCGGGAGTTCGGTTTTGAATTTCCCCTGCTGGATGAAATTACACGCATCAATGACGGGCAACGTACCCGTTTTGTTCAGAAGGTCCGGAGCACGCTGCATTCGCTCAAAAATAAACGCCTTGCCGTGCTTGGTCTCGCCTTTAAAGATGGAACTGATGATGTGCGGGAATCGCCGGCAATCCAGGTCATTGAAAGCCTGCTTGCAGAAAAGGCCCGTATTGTCGCTTACGATCCCGCAGCCATGGAACGCGCCAAACATGTGCTCGGCAATACCATCGCCTATGCTGCTGATCCATACGCAGCGGCGGAGGGGGCCGATGCCTTGCTCATTTTGACTGAGTGGAAGGAGTTTGCCACCCTGGACCTGGCCCGGCTAAAACGTGCGCTACGATCTCCAGTGGTGCTGGATGGACGCAATTTGTTCAGCCATGCGGAAATGGCCGAGGCTGGTCTGAACTATCACAGCATTGGGCGTCCAACCGTTGAACCGGCGCACTCTCTCCTGAAAAAAGGACACATCACAAAATAATCATGGTGGCATGGATTCGGCCTGCCCTGCTGGGACGTATTTCTGCGAGTGAGCACTGCCGGTTTGAGCGAATCTCAGGTCGTTGTTATAATCGTTTCTCTGGATGCACAAAGCCTTCGTCAGTCCCACCGAAGCTTCACGTGTGTAATCACAAGAGTTTGGCCAGGTAGCTCAGTTGGTAGAGCGCAGCCCTGAAAAGGCTGGCGTCGGCGGTTCGATTCCGTCCCTGGCCACCATTTTTAACAGTCACTTACAGGCCACCTCAACCGAAGCACTGCACATTTACTTACTGCACAGAAAAATGCAAGATGGCGATCCGTGCGTTCTTCTGTTTGGATGATTTCATCCAAAACTCTTATCCGAACCGCTCTTGGGCAGCCGGCTTGCTGCCCAAGAGGGTCGTCGAGCGGAAATGGAAGTTTGCTGCAAGCGCCCTAATCGCCACCCTCATCTTTTGCATTGTTGGGCAACGACTTCAGGTACTCGACCAGATCAGTTTTTTCCTGGCTGGTCAGCCCCAGGCTCTTGCATCCGTCATAGTGATTTACAACGTCTGCCAGCGTGGGGAAGCGTCCATCGTGGTAGAAACCACCCTTTGTGTGGGTCCAAAGTCCGTTTAAAGGCGTAGTACGGTAACGATCGTCGGGGGAGCGACTAGCCTGAAAATCATCAATGCAAATGTCAGAAGCGGTATGCATATTCCATCCAGGCTCAGTTTTTGCGGAATCCGCATGGCAAGTGACGCATTGTGCCTTACCGTTAAACAGTGCGTGACCTCGCGCAGCAGCAGCCGCGTGAAAGCTTCCTTTCGGAGGTGCGGGAGCGGCAATGGCAAGCTGATAGGCTTGCAAGGCAGCCAGTTTGGAACTGATCAGGTCCGTCTCGTTTTGCACGTGTCCGAACCGATTCCGCGCTGCAACGGGGAACTTTACCGCATCGTCCAGGCGAGGATCAAAGAAAGTGCCTTTGCCATGCATCTCCAGGTTAGCCACAAATGCATTCCAATAAGGTACTGAGCCCCAGCCCGTGTAAGTGTGCAGATTCACGCCAGCCAGCCCGAAAGCAGGAGGAATCAACGTGGCTGCGCTCTTGCCGTCCGGACGAAAAGCCTTGCCATCCATAAACAGTTCCGCATCAAATTTGCCGGGTCCCCAACTATTAAGAACAGTCTTTACCGTGGGCACATCCACCCCCAGAATATCGGCCACTGGCTGAAGGTTGGGTGACAATCCTGCAATCGCGCCCACGTTCAGGTCCCGGTTCGGCCAGCCGTCAAGACGGTGGCCGATCCCGGGTGCGAACGCGTTGTCCACGGTTGAGTGGCAGATGGCACATTGAATACCTATGGATTGGAGAGTGCCATCAATTTTGAAGAAACCGGTTAGTCCCACAACAGCATTCAACTTCAAGAGCGCCAAGGTCACCGCGGGGTCGTTCAAATTTACCTGGCCGGCTTGTATCTTCTGCACCAGCTCTTGCGGAAGCGCGTCTTGGTCAACTTTCAATCCGACGGCAAGCGCAGTCACTGGGGAGACACCAGGGCCTACGCCCCCCAATTTTGCTCCTTCAATGGCTTGATGGAGTCCGAGCATGCCACCCCAAAAATCCTGATCTCCAAAAGTATCAAAGCGGAAAATGTGTCGTCCTTGCTCGACCAACGCGTCACCGTGATGGCTGATGGCTGTATCCCTGGCAGTCAGGAATTGTTGATGTTCTTGAACAGCATACAATGCGAGAGCAACAATCGCACTTAGTGCAAACGTGAGAGGGACCTTAAACTTGTTCATGGCGTTTAACCTCATCTTGGAATTCGACATTGCCGTAGTTCGGAAGGGTGGTATGTTCAGGATCATGCGTGGGGTAGATTGGTGTTCTCTCCCCTTGACAATCTGCTGCCAGACATCGTGATTTTCAGGGGTCAGGCGAGGTTTTTATTCTCGGGCGTCCGTTACTTTTTCGGTCTCCGGATGGAGCGTTTGCGGCAATGCAGCGTTCCCGCTGCACGCGCAATATTCTTCCTAGTATTGAACATCTATCTATGGAGAGAATTGTAAGACAGACCGTAAGAGACAGTCTGTACAGTTGCGGACACAAGCATGGGGTGGTGTAACCTTTGCCCATCTCAGTCTCAGCAGCAGAACGGCAACCTGAGTGCTGACCAATCCGCCTTCGGATGTGCAGTCGACCTTGCATGTGTCTGGCTATGTTCGATCTCATCCAGTTCACTATGACTGTCTCTATCCACAGCAGGAGACAACATCACAACCGCCCGCGAATCACTCCTGCGATGCAGCTCCGAACCCTGGCCAGGTCCACAGCGCATCCAAATGTTAGATATCGCTCTGCGATATTACAACACCTACGACAATCGAGCCAATCGTGGAATACGGCGAAGCGCTTCCCTCCGAACTCAGCAGATTCCCGAAATGACACGTTTCTATCAGCGTGCTAAATTTATGAACACTAAGACCAGTTTCTGCGAAGTCTCTTCCGGAATTTGGGCCTGTGCCCCCAGCTTGGTTTCGTACCTGCTACCTTCTGGAAATATTCATTTTTGTGCAACACAAGGCATGAGCAAGTGTCCTGCAATATAATTTCCCTCCCGTCTTGCCCTGCACTCAAAAGTTCAAACGGGAAAAACAGCCAATGGCGCTAACAGCCTTATCTCCGAACGCGACCCTTCAGATGTCGGTCAATGGAACTTCACAAAACATTACCGTGGATGTGCGCAGTTCTCTGCTTGATCTTTTGCGCGAACAACTCCACCTGACTGGCGCAAAAAAAGGATGCAATCACGGCGCTTGCGGGGCCTGCACGGTTTTGATGGATGGAAGACGGGTGTTGTCTTGCCTCACGCTGGCCGCAACCTGTGAAGGAGCCAATGTCACAACGGTTGAAGGACTGGCGGAAGGTGAAAGCCTGCATCCTCTGCAGGCCGCCTTCATTGAGCACGAGGCATTCCAGTGCGGTTATTGCACGCCGGGGCAGCTTGTCTCGGGCGTGGCCTGCATTGCGGAAGGACATGCCGGTTCGCGCGAAGAAACGCGCGAGTGGATGAGCGGCAACATCTGCCGCTGCGGAGCTTATCCCGGTATTGTTGCTGCCGTCAGCAGCGTGGCGGAGAAGATTGAACCGTGAACCTTTTTCAATTCCAGCGCGCACAAAATGAAAAGGACGCGATTGAAGCGGCGGCTGCCGGCGCGCGCTTCCTGGCCGGCGGCACCACCCTGGTTGATTTGATGCGTGAACACATTGAACAGCCGGATGCGCTGGTCGATATCAATCAATTGCCGGACCGGGAAATCAAAGTAACAGCGCAGGGGCTTGAAATTGGCGCACTGGCCCGCATGGCTGACGTGGCTGCACACCCTGAAGTTCATGCTTCCTATCCTGTGATTGTGGAATCGCTATTGGCCAGCGCTTCTCCGCAGATACGCAACATGGCTTCCATCGCTGGCAATTTGCTGCAACGGACACGCTGCACGTACTTCCGCGACCCAGGCGTCTCCTGCAATAAGAAGCAACCTGGTACGGGTTGTCCTTCCCGGACGGGTGTCCACCGGACACAAGCAATCTTTGGCGTAAGCGAGGATTGCATCGCGACGCATGCTTCAGATCTGGCGGTTGCGCTCGTCGCCTTCGATGCCACGGTCTGTGTTCGCGGCAAGGCCGGCGAGCGCA
>DAHUXF010000122.1 GCA_027307295.1 Acidobacteriaceae bacterium | reverse complement strand
TTCCTTGGTGTCGTAATAAATGTAGAGCTTGCCCATGGATACGCCCGCTTTCTTCGCGATTTCACGGACAGTAGTGCCATGGAACCCCTTCCGGGTAAAGAGCTGCAGGGCCGCGCGCTCAATCCTGAGTTTGTTTTTCTCAATGGTGCCGTGGCGCAATTTGGGCATTTATTTCCAGCCCCATCTGGAGTATATTGCTTTTTGCAAAGCGAACGCTCGCTCTGTTTAAGTCTTATGCCTTTTACATCCACCGCGCGCACCGTGTCAAGAAAATTCTAAAAAGGGCGCTGGCGCACATTCTTTTCGAGGGTCGAATCGTCCAGGGAAAAGGTGGGGATCAAGGCGGCCCGGCATTTCCACGACCGCAAACATAAAAGCTTTTTCATTGGGAGCATAAAACGGCATTGGCGGCAGTCGATTTTGTACAACTCGATTTTTTGTGAAAACAGGAGGAACGGATGAAGCGTTTACACATGCTTGGTTGGGTTACATTACTGCTGGCTCATAGTGTTACAAACACTGCATCAGCCCAGGTAAACCTGGGCTCATATAACGTCAACCCGAATACAGTCACCGTAGCCGGAGTTTCTTCGGGCGGTTTTATGGCAGTACAACTCCAGGTCGCGTATTCCAGAAGCATCTTCGGCACTGCAGTCATTGCCGGCGGAACGTATTTTTGCGCCCAGGACCAGCCGTTGGTATGGGCCACTCCCTGCGCAACGGGCGCGGGAATCCCTGTAGCCGCTCTGGTCAACTTCACCAATACTGAAGCTGCCAACGGGCAGATTGATCCCACCAGCAATATTGGCGGCAAGCCAATTTACATGTTCAGCGGCGTTTTTGATACCGTGGTGCAGCAGCCCACCATGGACGCGCTCCACCAGTATTACCAGAGTTTTACCAGCAACAGCCACATTAACTACAACAACTTCACCGGCGCCGAGCACTCCTGGGTCACGCCAGACGGATTGAACCCCTGCGCGTTGCTGGCAGCGCCTTTCATTAACAACTGCGGTATTGATCCTGAGCAGACATTCCTGACCATGTTCTATGGCCCATTGAATGCACGCCACTCCGGCAGCCTGAGCGGCAGTTTTGTTCAATTCAACCAGAACCAGTTTTGCCCGAACAATGAATGCTTTTCCATTGATATGGACAGCACGGCGTGGGCGTTTGTCCCGCAGAGCTGTGCGCAACAGCAGACTTGCCGCCTGGTGATTGCGCTGCACGGCTGCGCCAGCAACCAGCAGGCGGTGGGAACCACCTTTGTCACGAGATCAGGAATCAATGAGTGGGCGGATGGCAACAACATTATTGTTCTCTATCCGCAGACGAGTGCCTCCGTAGTTCCTGCGAATACGGCAGGCTGCTGGGATTGGTGGGGCTATACCGGCTCAAACTATGCCTTCAAGAGCGCGGCCCAGATGAGCGCCATCATGGCAGAGGTAAACCGTATTACCGGCGGCAAGGAACAATTCCTTGGTCATCCGTAAATCAGGGTAGAAGCAGATTCCCGCAGAGAAGCGAAATCTTTTCGCTTCTCATTTTTTGGGCCGGACTGCCTTTAAACATGACTGCCCCTAAAAGAAATGCACCACCCAGGCCTAGGCATGATCGAGACCGCCCGTTAACGAATCGATGGATTAGAGTGGTGCCAGAGTTGTGTGGAGAACAACACGTAAAGCAAACCCTCCACCCTCGGAGGGCAGAGAGGCCCGGAGAAAACATGATTTTGAGGAAAGCTCCTGGCTGGACTGCCAATAGATTCGCGTTGTTCGCGTTCATTCGCGGCCGATTTTTTTGTTGATCTACATTCATCTGCGCCAAATCTGCGTTAAAAGGTACCCGTTCAGGAACCGCATTAGAGCGATAGCAACTGACCTGCCGGCAATTCAGGCGCAACCCTGCGGAGCCAGAAAGTGAGTTCACGCATTGGCCGGGTAACAACATGGCGGCGTGCTCGAAGGTAGCCAACCCGCCGGGTATGCGTCCCTTTCAACCGGACAAGAGCGCATCCTGCCCCATGTGACGAAGCCATCGCCGGCACCAGAGTCACCCCAAAGCCTGCCCGGATCAGCTGAAAAATACTTTCCAGTTGATTGGTCTCAAAGATCGAGCGCAGCTCTGCTTTGGACCGGGTACAGGCCATCAAAACATTATCGCGCAGACAATGCCCTTCCTTCAGCAGGAGTAATGGCTCATTCACAAAGGCCCGCAGGTCCACCGTTGGCTTTCCGGCCAGGGGATGGTCTTTTGCGACCACAAGAAACAGAGGCTCACGGAACAGTTCGCTGCATATGATATCGGGATTTTTCACCGGAAGGCTGGCCACGACAATATCAAGATCGCCTGATTGCAATTGCTCAACCAGGCGGGGTGTCGCGTCCTCCACCAGTTGGAGGTCTACTTCCGGGAACGCCTTGTGAAAATCCACAATGCGGGGTGCAATCCAATAAGGCAGAATAGTTGGAATCACGCCGATTCGCAGGCGTCCGCGCACGCCTTCACGGAGATTGGCCAGAGAATCTTCCGCCATGGCTACCTGCTGCAAAATGCTCTGCGCCGGTTCAAGCAAAGCTTCGCCAAAGGCGGTCAGCCGCAGGGACCGCCCAAGACGCTCAAACAAAGGCGTCCCAATCTTCTTCTCCAGTGTTCGGATCTGCTGGGACAGTGCGGGTTGGCCTATGCCTAATTCCTCCGCCGCGCGGGTAAAACTTCTGGTGCGCGCAACGGCGTGAAAGTAACGAAGTTGGTGAAGTTCCATGTTTGTACTTATTTGTAAATACTACAGATGCATCAGAACTTCTATCGATCCTTTCAATTTCACGCATCGAGCCACAACACTTCTTCTTCCGGCCCCAGTCCCATACTCTCAAACTCACAGGGAATCGAACCCAGGGAAGGAAAATTATGGGAAAAAAACAACTCACGACTGCCGCAGGGCGCCCCGAAGGCGATAATCAGAATTCTTTAACAGTTGGTTCGCGCGGCCCGGTTGTTTTTGAAGATTTTCTGCTCTTTGAAGAGATGGCCCATTTCAACCGCATCCCGGAGCGCGACGTACATGCCAACGGTTCCGGCGCTTATGGCTACTTTGTCTGCACCAACCCGGACATGCCCCGCTACACCAGCGCCCGGTTGTTCTCCCATAGGGGCAAGCGCACTCCTGTTTTTGTTCGCTTTTCAACGGTGGATGGCAAGAAGGGCTCAGCGGACACGGAACGCGATCCCCGCGGCTTTGCGATTAAATTTTATACAGAAGAAGGCAATTGGGACATGGTGGGCAACAATACACCGGTCTTCTTTATTCGCGATCCTTTGAAATTCAGCGACTTCATTCACACACAGAAACGAGACCCGAAAACCAATCTCAAGTCGCCTGCTATGATCTGGGACTTCTGGTCGCTCTCGCCTGAATCGCTGCACCAGGTCACCATTCTGTTCTCTGACCGCGGCACACCTAACGGTTATCGCCACATGGATGGGTTCAGCAGCCACACGTTCAGCCTTATCAACCGCCAGAATGAGTTGTTCTATGTCAAATGGCACTTCAAAACCATGCAGGGCATCAGGAACCTTACTCGCGAGCAGGCCGACGCAATGAGAGGCACTGATCCACACTACGCGCAACGCAACCTGTTTGAGGCAATCCAGAAAGGGGACTTCCCCAAATGGCGCGTGTGCGTGCAGATCATGCCGGAAAAAGAAGCGGGCGTGTTCTACTTCAATCCTTTTGATCTGACAAAGGTCTGGCCGCACAAAGATTACCCGCTGGTTGAAGTGGGCGAACTGGTGTTGGACCGCAATCCCGAGAATTATTTTGCTGAAGTGGAGCAGGCAGTCTTCGATCCTAAGAATATTGTGCCCGGCATGGGATATTCGCCGGACAAGATGCTTCAGGGAAGATTGTTCTCTTATCCTGGCGCGCATCGCTACCGCCTGGGCGTGAATTATGACGCGCTTCCGGTCAACCGCCCGCAATGTCGAACGCACACATATCACCGTGACGGAGCACTGCGCTTTGACGGCAACCCCGGACCAGCGCCGAACGATGAACCCAACAGCCTTAATGGCCCGGTTGAGAATGCTTCTTTCCGCGAGCGCCCACGGACCATCTCCGGTGCCATAGACCGCCACAATCACCGGCTGGACGATGATTACTACACGCAGCCGGGAAAGCTCTTCCGTCTTATGAAGCCCGACGAGCGTGAACGATTGATCGGCAATATTATTGCCAGCATGAAGAACGTGCCGGACCACATCCAGGAACGTCAAATTCTGCATTTCAAAAAAGCGGACTTCGCCTACGGAGCCGGCGTGGCGGAGGGGCTGGGCTGGGAAATCAAAGACATCATTATTTCCGAACGCGGGAAGCCAGTCCGGATTAGACATGGCGGGTCTAGGTAAAAAAGAAGAGAGCAAAAGATAGCGGCCAATTTGGAAAGGGGAGACTGGCTGGCATCGGGGTAGCCATCGTCTCCTTACCTCATCCCCTACTCGCACCGCCCGCTTAAAGCGGACATTTCATCTGCTATCTCAAACCGGACATATCATCTTCTACTGACACAGTCCTGTGAAGTCCTTGACACACGGTGAATGACGTCTTAGACTCCCTGCCACCTGTTTGCCGCCCGTTTTTGCTGGGATGAGGCAGAGGGCACGATACGCTGCGCTTGAGTCTCAATGGACGCTGGCTACATTCTCGAAACCAGAAATCTGGTGAAAGAGTTCAAGGGGTTCGTCGCCGTCAGCGACGTGAGTCTCCGGGTCCGCAAAGGGACCGTTCACGCCCTGATCGGACCGAATGGCGCCGGCAAAACCACAGTTTTCAATCTCTTGACCAAATTTTTGGTGCCGACGCGCGGGACCATCTGGTTTAAAGGCCACGATATCACCCGCCAAAAACCTGCGCAGATCGCCCGCCGGGGCGTGGTCCGTTCATTTCAAATTTCGGCGGTTTTCCCCCATTTGACAGTGTTGGAAAATGTCCGCATCGGACTGCAGCGTCACCTTCATACGTCATTCCACTTCTGGCAGAGCGAAACTTCCCTTCATGTTCTGGAGGAGCGTGCTCGCCAGCTCCTGGCGCAGGTCAGCCTGGAATCCTCAGCCAACGTGGTTGCCGTAGAGCTACCCTATGGACGCAAACGGGCATTGGAGATTGCTACTACGCTGGCGCTCGATCCAGAGCTGTTGCTTCTGGACGAACCAACCCAGGGGATGGGACATGAAGATGTGGACCGCGTGAAAGATCTGATCCGCAAGCTGGCCGTTGACCGCACCATACTCATGGTGGAGCACAACATGAGCGTCGTCTCCGATCTTTGCCATTGCATTACTGTGTTACAGCGCGGCACGGTCCTGGCAGAGGGCACCTATGCAGAGGTCGCTGCCAACCGGCAGGTACAGGAAGCGTACATGGGAGTGAACCATGACTGATGCGCTCAGAGGCCCGCATGGCACGGCTGGAACGCTGCCACGGGCGGTGGAATATCTGCGAGTGACGGACCTGCACGCCTTTTACGGAGAATCGCACATCCTGCACGGTATGGATTTCACGGTAAACCGGGGTGAACTGGTGACTCTGCTGGGACGGAACGGCGCCGGGCGGACCACAACGCTCAAGGCAATTCTTGGCCTGGTGGAAAAGCGCAGCGGCTCCGTCATGGTAAATGGCCGTGAGGTGATTCATTGGCCTGCATATCGCATCGCGAGATTGGGCGTTGGCTATTGTCCGGAAGAGCGCGGCATTTTCTCAAGCCTGAGCGCGGAAGAAAATCTCTTACTGCCTCCCAGGCTCTCCAGCGAAGGCATGTCCCTGGATGAAATCTATGCCATGTTTCCCGCCCTGAAGGAGCGGCGGCACAGCCAGGGCAGCCGCCTGTCGGGCGGAGAACAACAGATGCTGGCAATGGCGCGGATCTTACGCACAGGAGCGCGCCTGCTCCTTTTAGATGAAGTATCGGAAGGGCTGGCGCCGGTGATTGTGCAGACTCTGCGCCAAATCATCAGGGAGCTCAAGCAGAGGGGCTTTACCATGATTCTGGTGGAACAGAACTTCCACTTTGCCTCCGCACTGGCTGACCGCATGTATGTGGTGGAGAGAGGGCGTATAGTTTTGGAGATTGAAAAAGAGCACTTGCTGGAAAAACAGGAAGCGCTGGAAGAATTGCTGGGGGTTTGAAAACAAAACCCGGCTCCGTAATAACAGGAAAGATCGCGCCGGCATGAATAGCGGCGCGCAAAAGAGGAACTCAAATGCACAACAAGCTGATGAGAGTCATGGTCTGGTGTTTACTATCGCTGGCGGGTATCTCAGCGTTTGCGCAAAACAAACCAGCAGCAAAAATTTCCGGTGACGTGGTCAAGATTGGAGTGCTTACCGATATGTCCGGCCTCTATCCGGACATTGGCGGCCAGGGCTCAGTGACGGCAGCCCAGCTCGCGATTGATGAATTCGGAGGCAAAGTCCTGGGGAAGCCGATTCAACTGGTATATGCCGACCACCAGAACAAAGCTGACGTTGGGGCGAATAAAGCCCGGGAATGGTTTGATACGCAGGGAGTGGACCTGATTGTTGACGTGCCCAACTCCGGTGTGGCCATTGCAGTCAGCAAGGTGGCAAATGAGAAGCATAAGTTATTTATGATCGCCAATGCCGGCAGCACGCGCCTTACGAATGAAGATTGCAGCCCTTACATCATTCATTATGTCTATGACACGTACGCCACAGGCGGCGTAACCGGCAGGGCTGTGGTGCAGAACGGCGGCAACTCCTGGTTCTTCATCACCGCTGACTACGCCTTCGGCCACTCGCTACAGGACGATACCTCCAAGGCAATCAAAGCGGCTGGCGGAAAGGTGGTTGGCTCAGTGCTCCATCCCCTGAGCGCACCAGACTTCTCCTCTTATTTGCTGCAGGCCCAGGCTTCGGGCGCTAAGGTCATCGGGTTGGCCAACGCGGGCGGCGACACCATTAATGCCATCAAGTCGGCTGCGGAATTTGGCATCAACAAGAAACAAACCCTGGCAGGCCTGCTGGTCTTTATTACAGATATCAACTCACTTACCTTGCAGGCCACGCAGAATATGTACGTAGCAGAAGGCTACTACTGGGACATGAATGACGATACCCGGAGACTGGGCAAGAGATACTTTGCCAAGATGAACAAAATGCCGAACATGGCCCAGGCCGGCGTTTATTCTTCGGTGCTGCAATATCTCAAAGCGATCCAGGCCACCGGCACCGATGATGCAGACACGGTAATCAAAAAGCTCAAAGAGACAACCCTGAATGACGACTTTGTTAAGGGCGGCAGGATACGCGAAGATGGCCGCATGGTGCATGAGTTCTATCTGTTCCAGGTGAAAGCGCCCAGCGAATCAAAGTATCCGTGGGACTATTACAAGCTCGTCGGCAAGGTCCCTGGGGACCAGGCATTTCAACCGCTTTCTGAATCCCGCTGTCCCCTCATTAAGAAATGAAGAAAACATCCGGTCATTATTCTGTGGCACTCAGCAGGCGCGCCGCGGGCCTTCTGCTCCTGGTTGCGACATGCGCCTGGGCACAGGGCCAGCAGGAAAATATCTCTGATGGTATCGTCAAAATTGGCGTGCTGACCGATATGGGCGGGGTCTATGCCGACAATTCCGGCCAGGGTTCAGCAATTGCGGCACAAATGGCGGTAGATGAATTTGGTGGAAAGGTGCTGGGCAAGCCCATTCAGGTTGTTGCCGCCGATCATCAGGGCAAAGCTGATGTGGGCGCAACCAAGGCCCGCGAATGGTTTGATACGCAAAAGGTCGATGTAATTGTCGAC
>DAHUXF010000121.1 GCA_027307295.1 Acidobacteriaceae bacterium | reverse complement strand
GCTAGAGTAAACCCTTTTTTTGATCACGTTTTTTGATCACGCTCAGCGACCTAACGAAACAGCAGTAGGTTCGGTTCTAAGATTTTTAATTTCAAGCGGTTACAAATCATCGTCTATTACGATTGTCTGCAAAACTTATTCTCCTGCTAAACGAGCATGGAAAATGGTTCATTGTGGCGCAATTTTAGTGAATTCATCCGTCCATTTCTTCTGTGTGAACCGAAAGAGTACGCTGGGGATGCTCGCTGTAAGGCCACGGTTTTTCCCTTAATGCATTGACTTTAAAAGGGATAAACCAAATTAATATATTCTTAGATTGTCGCCTGGCGGGACTGGTGTCTTTATGGAGAGCATGAATGAAGGTTTTACCGACAGGAGATTTTCTGGCTGCCCACGGCGAAAACATCACTTTCACTGTGACACGAATTGGAACTCCCTGCAATGCAAGCTTTGATAGCCAGGGTTGGGCAAGCTGCGGCCCCCTGAAAGGCCCTGATGGCCACAGCAAGATTCAGACCTGCACCGCTTCTGCTGACAAAAATAACCAATCCAGCTGCACCATAAAAATAGATTTTCGCAATGATGAAAACGGGACTTTCGATCCCAACGATAAATACAAAGTGACAATCACAGGAGGCTCCGGCGGGTCTTTCACAGATACTTTCAGTCCAGAGCCGGTTTTGAACTGCCAAACTTACACTTTCCGTGTGGAGTAACCCAGACCCATGAATCATTGCCGAAAAGCCGTCCTGCTGTTCTTGTTCACGGCATTCTTGATGATCGACGGTTACTCACAAGGCATTCCCGCCAACAAATCTGCCTGCCTCAATGGCGCAGTCATTGACCTGAAGGACGCCCTGAATGCCCATGGAACGCCGGAGGAAACAAAGGCACATATCAGTCTTATTTTGCGGAGATGGTATATCTATGTTTGTTATCTGAGCCCAAGTGAAACCATCCGCACACAGTTGCTTGGTAAGGCCGAGGAAAAGCGGCTGGATAAACAACCCGGAGCCAGCAACACCGCCGCAGGATCCACCAGCCTGGTAAATACAGGAAGCGCGCCCTGGCTCATGGGGCTTGCCCTGGAGCATGGCGGGCTGACCCAAAGCACGGATGGGACCACTGTTACGCTGCGGGGCAATATCGTCAACTCAATTCGAACCCTGGTCGATTCAACATATCTTGGCAGCTACAAGATTGGACAAGATGATCCCCTGGTCCAGTATCTTTCGAAGATGTCTCTTGGAGTGTCATTTGACACCAGCTCCAGCCCAGCCAGTTCCAGCCAGAGTTTTTCTTCCGGCTTGAACAGCTTTTCCGGAGCTTTGGTCCATTATGAAATCTACAACCACCGCGATCCCCGAGACAGGAAATGGGCCGGCAAGTGGGACCAGCTCATGGCGACATCCGGAGTGCAGTTGGCCATGAAATACACCAATCTCAATGCCGCCGTTCGCAGGAACGACCAAAGATTCTCAACCTGGTTATCCAGCCAGGTCGATTCTATTGTTTCCCTTCCCGCGGCAGAGCTGGACCAACAGCTTCCGCCTGCCCTGGAAAATGTGGTCAAAAGTTTCAGTGACAATTTTTGGAACCTGCCTGAGTTGCAGGCGGCCCTGGCTGATTTCACTGCCGGTATTTCCCGGTATGTTGCCGAGGAAGACACAGTTTACGGTGAACTCAAGAGCACTCCCATTGCCACGATTGAGTACAACTTTGTGCGGCAAAACCTGCCCACGGCGCAGACGGTAAGCCCAACGCAGCCAAATTTACGCGTCCCGGATTTATCCAATATGGTGCTCATCCTGGAACGTGGTTTTGCTGGCGTGAATACACCGGAGCTCACCTTGAATGCCAGCAGCACATGGTTCAATTCCACTGCAGTTGGGCGAGGCAGGTTGCGCGATGCACGGGCAAGCTTGCAGCTGATTGTGCCGTTGCGGAAAGAAATCCAAAATATCGGCAGGTTCACCTTGAGCTTTTCGGCTCAGTATCAGAAGCTGTTTGAAGAGCCCTTGGGGCAACGAGTTCTCCTGAATGGAGTCGCCATCAATCGAACCGGGGGCATTGGCGCATTTCAGAGCAAACTCCTGATACCCGTAAAGGGATCCGGCGTAAAAATTCCCATCTCGTTTACCTACGCAAATCGGACCGAGCTCATTCGGGAAAACGATGTCCGTGGGAATATCGGTATAACGTTTGATCTCGATTCGCTGTTCGCCAATGGCAAGTAGGCTTCAGGCCGTAGCTACGACGCACTACTCCTGCAACCGTCCACCATCTGTGCAGGAAAAGTGGCCCCTGATTTGCCGCCTCTGTTATCGCCCTTGTGTGGTTAGGTCCATATGTGCAAGCAGTCTCAGAGTTTCGCCGGCTTAGGGGACATTTCTAGTGAGTTAACACAAGGGATATTTCTAACCAGCTTTAACACAATTTCCCCCCGCTTAGGTTGACCCCTGCGGTAACGTCTCTTAAACTGGACACTTGGGGAAATCGTAAGAGTACCCTTGAATATCGCCGTTTCCCGCCGGCACTGGATAAGGAAACCACTTGAACAACGCAGAGAGCAACGCAATTGAGAATCCTGAGGCCCAGCCCCAGGCGGAACACACACACGCCGAAGGAGAGCATGCCCACACCCATGCCGACGGCCCTCCCCCTATGGACGAGGCCTGCAAGCGCGAAATCAGCGTAGAAATTCCCGCCGAGGTGGTGGCGCAGCAGCAGGAAGCCATTGTGCAGCAATACTCCAGGCAGGCCCGCATTCCGGGCTTCCGCAAGGGTAAGGTCCCGGCTAGCATGGTCAGGAACCGCTTTTCCGGAGAGATCACAAGTGAGGTGGTGGAAGCCCTGGTTCCGCACTATTTTCGTGAGGCAGTGGTCAAGGCCGGGCACAAGCCGGTTTCGCAACCCTCCATCTACGGGCTGGAATTCACGCCGGGCGAGCCCATGCGCTTTAAAGCCGCGTTTGAAGTTCTGCCGGAGTTTGAACTTGGCGACTATAAGTCGATCAAGGTATAGAAGCCCGAGATCAAGATCAATGAAGAAGAAGTCGCCAATGAGATTAAGCAACTGCAGGAGCGGCAGGCCAGCTTTGATCCAGTCAATGACGACCGGGGAGTAGAAAAAGGAGAGTTCGTTCAGGTCTCCTTTGTGGCCACGCCCAAGGGCGCGGAAAATAAGAGTGAAACCGCTGAAGCAGAAGGAGCGGACAAGCCTGAGAATGCGCCACAACCGGTGCAGATGGATGAAGTCCTGGTGGAAATTGGCGGGGCCAACACCATTCCTGAATTTACCGAATACCTGAGCGGCGCCAAGGCCGGCGAAGAACGCAGCTTTGACGTCTCCTACCCTGAAGATTTCTATGACAAACGGCTGGCTGGGCAGACTTTTAGCTACAAGGTGAAAGTCAATGCACTCAAGAAGAAGACGCTGCCGGAATTGAATGATGATTTTGCCAAGGAATTAAGCCAGGATTTCCAGACCATAGACGACCTGAAGCAGCGCATCCGGGAGAACATGGAGCTCCAGCAGAAGCACAAAGCCGAACATGAAGGCAAAGATAAGCTGATTGAAGAACTTATTGCCAAACATGACTTTCCGGTGCCCAGAGCGCTGGTAGAGCATCAAATCGACTTGCGCCTGGAACGCGGGTTGCGCGCCCTGGCGGCTCAGGGCATGAAAACAGAAGAGATGCGGCGCATGGACTTTGGCCGGCTCCGCGGCGGACAGCGCGAAGCGGCGGTAAAGGAAGTAAAATCGAGCGTTCTGCTGGCAAGGATCGCAGAGAAAGAGAAAATCGCGGTCAGCGATGAAGAACTGGAATCTGAGATCGCATCAATGGCCCAGCAGATGCAGCAACCAGTCGAGGAAGTCAAAAAACGCCTCATGCAAGATAATGCCGTGGAACGTTTACGTGACCGCATGCGCAGCGAAAAAGCGCTAAACTTGTTGTACGCCAACGCGGATTAGGCACCGCCCTGGGAGAATCCGGGGATTTGAGGGAAGGAAGAACTATGGCACTGGTACCAATGGTGGTGGAGCAGACAAGCCGGGGCGAACGGGCTTATGACATCTACTCGCGGCTGCTGCGCGACAATATTATTTTCATTGGAACGCCGATTGATGACACGATTGCAAACCTGGTGATCGCGCAACTTTTATTCCTTGAGGCAGAAGATCCGGAAAAGGACATTCAGCTTTACATCAATTCTCCCGGAGGATCGATTACAGCTGGAATGGCAATTTATGACACCATGCAGTTCGTGCGTCCTGACGTAATGACCATTTGCTGCGGCCAGGCGGCCAGCATGGCGGCCCTGTTACTCTGCGCGGGCGCTGCCGGTAAGCGGTTTGCCCTACCCACTTCTAGGATTCTTATTCATCAACCCTTGATGTCTGGCCTTAGCGGTCAAGCCACGGATATTGATATACATGCCAGAGAGATTCTGAGGATGCGGGAAATCACCAGCCAGCTTATTGCCAAGCATTCAGGGCAAAAACTGGAAAAAGTGGAAAAAGACGTGGAACGCGACTTTATTATGAATGCCCAGCAGTCTAAAGAATACGGAATCATCGACGATATCATTTATAAGCACAAGTAGCATGAACGTCACATGAAGGCGGGGCCGCTGGCCCATTTGGAAAAATGAAACGGCCCGTCTGCTGAAGGAGTCTGATCGTGAAGCCCAGAACCCCGGAAGAAACACTTCGTTGCTCGTTTTGCCATAAATCGCAGGACGCAGTCGCTAAACTCATATCTTCGCCGAGCGATTATCCGCGGGCTTACATCTGTGACGAATGTGTTGCAGTTTGTAACTCCATTCTGGAAGACGACCGCACAGAGTCCCACGCCGCTGCTGCGCCGAACCACCTGCCCAAACCGCAGGAGGTCAAGGCCTTTCTGGATGAGTACGTCATTGGCCAGGAGCAGACCAAAAAGAAGCTTTCCGTGGCTGTTTACAACCATTACAAGCGCATCCACATGAACCGCGTCAAAACCGGTGAAGTGGAGCTGAGCAAATCCAACATCATGCTGATTGGCCCCACCGGCACGGGCAAAACGCTGCTGGCCCAGACCCTGGCCCGCATGCTGGATGTGCCCTTTGCCATTGTGGATGCCACCACCCTCACCGAAGCCGGGTATGTGGGTGAAGACGTAGAAAATATTGTTCTCAAGCTGTTGCAGGCCGCCGATGGCGATGTGGGCCGCGCCCAGACCGGCATCATCTATATCGACGAGATCGATAAGATTGGGCGCAAAGACGAGAATCCCTCCATCACGCGCGACGTCAGCGGTGAAGGCGTGCAGCAGGCGCTGCTCAAAATTCTGGAAGGCACCATCGCCAATGTTCCTCCGCAGGGCGGACGCAAGCATCCTCACCAGGAATTTACTCCTGTGGATACCACGAATATCCTCTTCATCTGCGGCGGGGCCTTTGTTGGGTTGGAAAAAATTGTTGCGCGGCGCATCGGCAAAAAATCCATGGGATTCCGCACCAGTGAGCAGAAGGAAAAGGAATTTACTGAAGCCAGCAAGCGTGACACTGAATTGCTGCTAAAAGCTGAACCGCAGGACCTGGTCCGCTTTGGCCTGATCCCGGAATTCGTCGGGCGCCTGCCTGTTGTCGGCATCCTGAATGACCTTGATGAAGCCGCGCTGATTGAAATCCTGACCCGTCCGCGCAATGCCATCATCAAGCAATACCAGCGCATGTTTGAATTTGAAAACGTGAAGCTTCGCTTCTCGGATGGTTCGCTGGCGGCAATCGCCCGTGAGGCCATGCAGCGCAAAGTCGGCGCACGCGGACTGCGTATGATCCTGGAAGAATTGATGCTGGACCTGATGTACCACCTGCCCAGCCAGAAGCGCGTCAAGGAATTTGAGGTCACCAAAGAAATGGTGGAACGCCGCGACATCTCTCTACCCGCTATGGAAAAAGCGGGCTGATTCCTGAATACTTCTTCTAACCAGCCCGCTCCCGTAGCGGGCTTTTTCTCTTTAAATCATTGATTCTTCTAGGATCATTAGAGAATACATATAAATACTCTCGCTTTGCCAGCTTGCGTTGCGTGATAATCTAAAATGTAACAAGGTACGGGAAACCAAACAGTCAGATGGATGAAAAAGGCGAACCAGTGACCCCGAACAAGGAAAAATTCGAAACTCGCAAGCTCCCGATGATGCCCATACGTGATGTGGTCATCTTCCCTTACATGATGACCCCTTTTATTGTGGGCCGTGAGTCGAGCGTGCGCGCCCTGGAAGAAGCGCTGGCTTCTGACCGTAAGATATTTCTGGCAACCCAGCATGATGCCAGTATTGATGAACCCAAGCCTCACGAGATTTACCAGGTTGGCACGATTGCCAATATCGTGCAGAACCTCAAGTTGCCGGACGGCAACATCAAGGTACTGGTGGAAGGTGTGGAGCGCGGCAAGATCCTTAAGCTCATCAATAACGAAGGTTATTTTGAGGCGGAAGTCCGTACTGTCAAATATCCCACCGATCCCACCAAGGTCATGGAATCGGCCATGCAGCGCGTTCACAATCTCTTTGACCAGTATGTGAAGCTCTGCCAGTCACTGAACCTGGAGCCCGTGATCATTACCGGAATGAATGACCCAGCCAAACTCAGTGACACCATTGCTCAGAACCTTCAGCTTTCCATTGAAGAGAAGCAGGAACTGCTGGAGATTTTTGACCCCGCTGAGCGGCTCAACCGCATCGCTGACGTTCTGGACATTGAAATTGAAAAGCTGAACATGGACCGCACCATCCAGACGCGGGTCAAGCGGCAGATGGAGCGCGCGCAGAAAGAGTATTATCTCAATGAGAAAATCAAGGCCATTCAAAAAGAGCTGGGCCGCGGCGAAAAGAGCGAGTTCGACGAACTGAAAAAGAAGATCGACACCGCGGGCATGCCCAAGGAAGTTCATGAAAAGGCCATCCAGGAACTCAAGAAGCTGGAAGCCATGCCGCCCATGTCGGCTGAGTCCACTGTCTCCCGCAATTATCTTGACTGGCTGCTGGCCGTGCCGTGGAAAAAGAAGTCCAAGGAAATCCGCAATATTGAGCACGCGGAAAAGATCCTCAACCAGGACCACTACGGGCTGGAGAAGATCAAGGAGCGCATTCTGGAATTCCTGGCCGTGCGCCAGTTGGTAAAAAATCCCAAGGGCTCCATCCTTTGTTTCGTCGGACCGCCGGGCGTGGGCAAGACTTCGCTCGGCATGTCCATCGCCAAGGCCACAGGACGCAAGTTTGTCCGCATGTCGCTGGGCGGCGTACGCGATGAAGCTGAAATCCGCGGCCATCGCCGTACTTACATTGGGGCGCTTCCAGGCCAGATCATCCAGATGATGAAGAAGGCCGGCACCAAGAACCCGGTCTTCATGCTGGATGAAGTCGATAAGATGGCTTCAGATTTCCGTGGCGATCCTTCCGCCGCGCTGCTGGAAGTACTGGACCCCGAACAGAACTGGATGTTCCAGGACCATTACCTTGACGTGGAATATGACCTCTCGCAGGTCTTCTTTGTGGCCACGGCCAACGTATTGCACAGCATTCCTGCCGCATTGCAGGACCGCATGGAAGTGCTGCGGCTCCACGGCTATACCGAACTGGAAAAAGTTGAGATCGCCAAGCAGTTCCTGGTACGCAAACAGCGCGAGGCCACCGGTCTTACGGACAAGCAGCTGGAATTTACTGACGACGCTTTGCGTGAGATCATCCGTTCATACACGCGTGAAGCCGGCGTGCGTAATCTGGAGCGAGAAATCGGCAATATCTCCCGCAAGGTAGCCCGCAAGGTCGTCAAAGAAGGGACTGGGTACTCCATTACTCTGAACGCGCACAACGTCAATGAAT
>DAHUXF010000120.1 GCA_027307295.1 Acidobacteriaceae bacterium | reverse complement strand
GCGCGGCGGCGAGACGGCAGCAACTCAACGGCTGACCGCCAGAAGGCCAGCGCCAGCTCCATGAACGCGCCCCATCGTCCAAGGTAGAGCACGCTTTCGCGCCATTGTCTGGTAAAGGCCTGGCGGAAATTAAATCCCCGGTCTGTTGTCACCAGTGTTGGCCTGCCTGGGTTAAAATCAGCGTCATCCATGAAAAAAGCTGTTGACCACCTGAAAAAAGCGGATACCACGCTTGCTTCTATTATCGCCCGCGTGGGGCCGTGCAAAATTACATATCGTGAGCCAACGTTTGAGATGCTGGCCCGCGCCATCGTCTTCCAGCAGTTGAGCACCAAAGCGGCATTGACCATCTATGGCCGTCTGGAGCAGGCTGCCGGCGGCCCGTTGAGTCCGGAAAGCATACAGGCACTCAGCGTCGGCGAGATGCGGCGCGCCGGACTCTCACGCCAGAAGCTGGGTTACATTCGCGATCTCGCGGAGCACGCTCTCAGCGGCAAACTGGATTTTACCCGCTTACCAGCCATGTCTGACGATGAAGTGATCGAAGTCCTTACCGACATCAAGGGCGTTGGCGTCTGGACGGCGCACATGTTCCTGCTGTTCTCCCTGCGCCGCCCTAATGTTCTGCCGGTGGGCGACCTGGGTGTACGAATGGCGATCCAGCGCGCTTACCGGAAACGCAAGATACCCACTCCCAGGCAGGTGGAGCAGATTGCCAGGGACTGGCATCCGTATTGCAGTTTCGCGGCATGGTATCTGTGGCGAAGTCTGGAGCTGAAACCGCCTACAAAAAACAAACCCATCGCCGAGACACGGAGTAAAAAATCCCGAACGAAGTGAGGGATCCCTACTGTATCAAGAAGGTGGCATGTGAGGCAGTTCGAGGAATGGTGGCAGGACGTAATACGCATACTGGACAGCCCTTACGAAATAAGAAATTGGACACCGTTCAATGGCTACACTGTAGGTGGACAATTCTCTGCCCGTTCATATCGCTCCTTGGATAACGAAATGCAAAGACAATGAAACAACGGTTATCCATTTTGAAGCCCCGGACGACCGGATAGTGTACAGAAGTGAAGGCAGAAGGTCTTATTACAGTCTCCAAGGACTTCGATGGAAAGACGAAGTCTTCTGGATAACGTGATATCACTATTTCATTGCTTTGATGCCCTTATCGATTAGATTATTCAGGCGATAGGGATTTTTCGCTGCTTTCGGAATACGTAGCATTTGATAGAATCACAAGCAGATGCCGTCTGAACGTAAAATCCGTGTTCTTGTTGCCAAGCCCGGTCTGGATGGTCATGATCGTGGCGCCAAGGTAATTGCCCGTGCCCTCCGCGATGCCGGGATGGAAGTAATTTATACCGGTCTGCGCCAGACTCCGGAGATGATTGTGAACTCAGCGTTGCAGGAAGACGTGGATGTGATTGGCCTTTCCATTCTCTCCGGGGCGCACAATGCCATTGTTCCCCGCGTTTCAGAACTGCTCCGGCACAACAAGATGGAAGATGTGCTCTTCCTGATCGGCGGAATTATTCCGGAACAGGATTTTGACGGGCTCAAGAAATCCGGCGTGAGCGGGATTTTTAATCCCGGTACGCCCATGGATGAGATTGCTGAGTTTATCCGCAAGAATGTTAAGCCGCGCGGAGTGATTACGGCCTAGGCAGGCGGCGAATGGCGGGGAGAAAAAATTACAACGCAAGCTGTTTAGAAAAGTTACCAGCCGCGCGTCTGCAACATGTCGGTTTCCGGCATTGCAGCTACTGCCAGGCCCTTCATCGCCCCTACCAAATCCTCGCTGACTTCCAGCAATATTTTTGGATCGTCGAAGTGCGTGGTTGCGCGCACAATGGCCCGGGCACGTTTTTCCGCCTCTGATGCTTCGCAGAAATTTGTTGAATCCGCCATAAAGATGCCGGAACCAACAAACACCGCCTCAGCGCCCAGCTGGCGAACGAGTGCAGCATCTGCCGGTGTGGCGATTCCTCCAGCCGAGAAGTTGGGCACCGGCAGTTTGCCTGTCCTGGCCACCAGGCGCACGGCCTCATAAGGCGCTTGTAATTCCTTGGCCCGGGTATACAGTTCCTCATCATTGAGAACGGTCAGCAGCTTCATATCGCGCTGGATGGCCCGAAGGTGCTTAACTGCGTGGACTACATCTCCCGTCCCGGCCTCGCCTTTGGTACGGATCATGGCTGCACCCTCCACAATCCGGCGCAATGCCTCGCCCAGATTACGCGCGCCGCAAACAAACGGCACGTTGAAGGCATGCTTATCAACATGATGGGCCTCATCGGCAGGGGTAAGGACCTCAGATTCGTCAACGTAGTCAACGCCCAATTCTTCAAGAATCTGGGCCTCAGCAAAATGCCCGATGCGGCACTTGGCCATCACCGGAATAGAGACCGCGGCCATGATCTCGCGAATCTTTCTGGGAGATGCCATGCGGGCCACTCCACCCTGGGCGCGAATTTGGGCAGGAACGCGTTCCAACGCCATCACTGCTGCTGCTCCTGCCTTTTCTGCAATCTCCGCCTGAGCGACATCGGTCACATCCATGATGACGCCGCCCTTCAACATCTCAGCCAACCCTGTTTTTAACCGCAATCCGGTATTGCCATTGAACTCTACCATCGATAGCTCCACTCTTATGCCAAGATGGCTTATGGAAGAACTGCGCTATTGTGTCATATAACCTATACGTATTTTCAAGCGGCTTGGAGTAGTTTTCATTTGGCAGGAAATGGTGCCAAAATGAAACTCGCAAGCTGCATGATCGTGCTATCTATGATTGTGACAATACGCTCTTCCAGCATTGTTAGTGCGTATCAACGTGATGATAGAGCTAACAGCTACTGCTAGTTACAAATAGTCATGGTTCTCAGAAAGGACTGAATGGGTAGCCGGCAAATCAGCGTGACGGTAGAGTGTTTTGTTGAAAAGGATGGAAAATGGTTGATGCTCCGCCGGCATCCAGGCAAAAGCATACTGCCAGGGGTCTGGATTGGCCCCGGTGGGCACCGTGAGTTTTGTGAAGGACTTTTCCAGTGCACGCGGCGTGAGATCAAGGAAGAAACGGGGCTGGACATCACGGACCTACGCATCAAGGCAACCGGCATCGCTCATCTGCAGGACATCGATCAGGAGTTTGCCTTTCACATTCTCACGGCCAGATATGCTGGTGGAGAGCTGCCTGCGGAATCGCAGGATGGTGAATTCGCCTGGCTGACGCTGGAAGAGATCAGCCAGTTGGACAACCTCTTTGCTGAGTTGAAACACTTGCTGCCCCGGCTGTTCAACAATGATTCGGAGGTAATGTCAGTACGGGCCGTTTACAGCAAAGGAAATGAGTTGGCCGAGTTTGAAATTGAAGACCCGAAGTAAACATAAAGATCGCTGGGGCTGCGTTCCCAAGGCAAAACAGCCGCTGCTTCAATGAATAATCTAGAACCGGTTCCAGAGCTGCTGTGCCGGAGGCGCAATGTTGGCAGGTCCAGATGGTCATAATGGTTGTGGCTGATTAATACGGCGTCAATGCAAGGCAGATGGTTCCATGCGATTCCAGGTCTTCTCCGCTGTCTCGGCCCTATCCGGGAGAGAGGGCTCGCGCGGTCAGACCCAATGGGGTCCGTAAGAATGTTGAAAATTGGGAATGCTGATCAATTTCAATGTCCTTCACTTGCGCGATGGCATACGCCGTGTGGTCAATGGCCTGGGCAGCAAAATAATTCCTTCGCGCACTTTGTGTCCTCTGCGGTAAATTCCGAAGCTGCTTTGCCGTAAATTCCCTGGTTCCGGTAAAAACCAATAAAAAGCCCACCCCTGCCGAAGGTAACATTTCCGGTGTCTAAGCCTTGAGGTACACTTTGAGTAGTCATGTCATCCCATAAGTCCTTCTATCTCTGTCTTTTTTTCTCCCTGATTGTTGCTCCAGCGCTGCTGGGGCAGTCCGCCGGGGCCAGCGGCTCAGAACCGGTGTTGTTACGCACAATGCAGCAGGAACTGGATCGTGCGATGGCTTCGCTCAGCAAGGCCGATCCTGCGCCGTACTTCATCAGTTACGCCGGTAATGACGATCATGGAACGGTCATCGTAGCCAGCCATGGCGCGCTGGTGGCAAATATTGACCGGCGGCAGCGCTCGGTGGACATCTCTGTCCGCGTGGGCAGCCGTGATCTTGACAACACGCATGGAGAAAACCGCTTTCATGAAGTTACCAGCGCCGCGCTTCCGCTGGACGATCAACCGGACGCGATTGCCCGCGTGCTGTGGCTGAATACCGACCATATGTATAAGAAGGCCGCACAGGGCTTTCTGGAAGTAAAGACCAACACCACGGTCCGCGCCGACGAAGAAGATTCTTCCCCCGATTTTTCCGCCGAGAAGCCGCAGGTTTTCATCAGCAAGGGAAGCGAGCACCCTAAATTTGACAAGCACGAATGGGAAGCCAAAATCCGGCGGTATTCAGAGATTTTCAGCAAGTATCCTGACATTGAAAATTCCAATATAGTGCTGATGGTCCAGGATGACGCGCGGTATTTTGTGTCCAGTGAAGGCTCGCGGCTGGTGGACTCGCGCCCTCTGATCCGCGTTCTGGCCCTGGCCAGCACGCGCTCTTCTGATGGAATGGAGCTGGCGCGGTCAGAGACGTTTGACGCTTCCACATTCGATAAGCTTGCTCCTGAATCAGTGATTATCGCGAAAATTGAAAAGATTGCGCAGGACCTGCAAAAGCTGAAGAAAGCGCCGGTAGTGGAACCATTCAATGGACCGGCCCTGCTCTCCGGGCGGGCCGCAGCGGTTTTCTTCCATGAAGTCGTCGGGCACCGGCTGGAAGGGCAGCGCCAGCGCGGCGAGAATGAAGGCCAGACATTTACGAAGATGATTGACCAGGCGGTGCTGCCGCAGTTTCTCAGCGTGGAAGATGATCCCACGCTGCCGACGCTGGAAGGCGTGGAGCTAAGCGGCAATTACAACTATGACGAAGAAGGCGAGAAGAGCCGCCGCGTGGAGCTGATTTCCAACGGCGTGCTGAAGCAGTTCCTCATGTCGCGGATGCCGGTGAAAGGCTTTATGCAGTCCAACGGGCACGGGCGGGCGCAGAGCGGCCTGATGCCGGTAGGGCGGCAGGGCAACCTGATTGTGCGCTCCAGCAAAAGCGTGCCGGACGCGCAACTCCGCCAGAAGTTGATTGAGCAGGTCAAAAAGCAGGGCAAACCTTTTGGACTGTATTTTGAAGATATTGCCGGCGGATTTACTCTTACCGTCCGCAACATGCCGCAGGCATTTCAAGTGATGCCGCTGATGGTGTGGAAGGTCTATCCCGATGGGCGTCCGGACGAACTGGTGCGGGGTGTGGACATCATCGGCACGCCGCTGAACGCGCTGAATCGCATCCTGATGACGGGGCAGAAAATCGACATCTTTAATGGCGAATGTGGGGCTGAGTCCGGCTCGGTGCCGGTTGCCGCTGCTGCACCGGCCATGCTGTTCTCGGAAATCGAGGTGCAAAAGGTCTCGCAAAGCCATGATCGTCCGCCGGTGCTGCCGCCGCCTGGGATGGAAAAGGCAGAATTGGCAACCCAACCATCCAGCAGCAAGCCGGAGGCCCGCTAATGCGCCGCTTGATCGTACTCACTTTCTTATTCGCGCTGGCAATCTCCATGGCGGTCTCTGCTGAAGATAGCGCAACGCCGGCTTCCACAACCATCTCCATGGATGACCACGGCGATCCCGTGCTCAAGGCGATGCTGGCGGAGTTGCGTCGGTCGCAGGAAAAGCTCCAACTGGGGCAGCTTCAGCGGCCCTATTACATTGACTATCAGGTGACTGAGATTGAAGACCACATCTCAGACGCCATTCTGGGCGCTCTGAGAACAGACCAGCTTAATACCGGACGGCTGGTGAGGGTTGTGGTCCGCATTGGCGATTACAAACAGGACAGCTACTTCGGCGAAGGCGTTGGCGCTGTGGAAGTAATGCCGATGGAAAACAATGAGATGGCGCTTCGGCGGCAACTTTGGCTGGCCACGGACAAAGCGTACAAATCCGCTTTGAGCGGTTACACGGAAAAGCAGGCGGCGCTCAAGAATGTGGAGACCGAAAACGATCTGGTGGATTTTTCCCAGGAAAAGCCGGCGCAGTCTGTCCGCGACCTGGCCCGCCTGAACGTGGATGTAGACCAGTGGAAGCGCACGTTGCGAACCACCTCTGACCTGTTTCGCAGCGACCCAACATTGGAGACTTCCAATGCTCTTTTGAATTTTCGCGTCCTGAACCGGTATTACGTCAACACGGAAGGCGCGGTCACGCGCAACGGCAAGTCGGTCTACACCTATCTGTTTTCTGGATTTGCCCAGGCCGATGACGGCATGCAACTGGAGCGCAGCCACGGATGGGTGGTAACCAAAGCCGAGGAGTTGCCTAAAGCGGACGAGATTGAAAAAGAGGCCACCCATTTGATCGGGACCTTCAAAGCATTGAAGAAGGCGCCATTGGTGGAAGATGACTATCGTGGGCCGGTGCTGTTTTCCGCTGACGCGGCCACATCGCTCTTTGAGCGGCTGATTGTCCCGAATATTCTGGGCATCCGTCCTGACCTGGGAAATCCCGCGCGCACCAACGGCGAATTTGCTTCGTACTACAAGAACCGAGTATTGCCGGAAAGCTTTACTGTTGTGGACGATCCCAAGGTGAAGGAGATCGACCATCAAACGCTGGCGGGCAGCTATGACGTGGATGATGAAGGCGTGGAAGCGCAAAGCGTCACGGTCATCGACAAGGGTGTGCTTACCAACTACCTGCTGGGCCGCGAGCCGATCCGCGACTTTCCCCACTCCAACGGGCATGGGCGAAACTCACTGGCTGGAGCGCCACGGCCGCAGATTTCAAACCTGATCTTCAAAGTAGGGAACGGTGTTGCATTTGAAGAGTTGAAGAAAAAACTGGTTCAGATGTGCAAAGACCAGGGCCGGCCTTATGGGTATTACGTGGAAACTACCGGCCCGCAGCTGGCGCCGCGCCTGCTGTGGCGCGTCTACGTGAGCGACGGCCACATGGAGCTGGTGCGCGGGGCCGTATTCAAGCAACTAGATACGCGCGCTCTGCGCAGCGAGATTGTGGCTGCCGGCAATGATACTTATGTTTATAACCGGGCGGAGCCGCTGCCCAGCGCCATTGTTGGGCCGTCACTGCTGTTTGGCGAACTGGAAATCCAGCGCGCTAACCGGACACGGGAAAAGCTGCCGCAATATCCTGCACCCGCGCTGAGTTCGTCGAGGTTAGGGGATTAACCACAAAGGGCGCGAGGGAACACGAAGGCCATTGCTCCGTGTTGCACGTATCGCTTGTTTCGATCAACTTCCCGCAGATCAACATGACAGTCACAGATGAGCTGTACAGCTCTCTTGCCTTCCTTTGTGTCCTTCGTGCGCTTTGTGGTTAAAGTCCCTGTGGTTAAAGTCTTCGCTGCCCTGCACAAACCATTTACCATAGGGATTCCTCGCACCCAGTGCTCGGAATAAAACCATAGGGATTCCTCGCACTCGGGTGTTCGGAATATATTTAAAGATGGGCCGCATACACGTACTTCCGGAGCACGTTGCCAACAAGATCGCCGCGGGCGAGGTGGTGGAGCGTCCGGCATCGGTGCTCAAGGAGTTGCTGGAAAATTCTCTGGATGCAGGAGCCACGCGCATCCGCGTGCAGATTGAAGGCGGCGGCAAGAAGCTGATTCAGGTGACCGACAATGGGTGCGGCATGGTCCGAGATGATGCCATGCTGGCCTTCGAACGCCATGCCACCTCCAAAATTAAAGATGCAGAAGACCTGCTGAACATCAACACGCTGGGCTTTCGCGGTGAGGCGCTG
>DAHUXF010000011.1 GCA_027307295.1 Acidobacteriaceae bacterium | reverse complement strand
ACTATCAAGCGAACGCCCTTCCGGCAAACAATACTTCCATCCAAATCCTATATGTCGCCACAGCCTGACGATTTAGCAACTTTGAAAGATGACATGATCGCCTTCATTGAAGGCCATGGCTTGCGCCGGTTCAGCGCGTATGTGAGCGATGAAGTGGCCAGCGTTCCATGGTCCACAGATGAAGATCATCCCGACGCATGGAAGGACTTTGTGGAACTGGCCAAGGCTTCCAGCGTCAGCTTTGTTACGATGAATCACGTCGCGCTGGAAAAAGAAGACGTGGACCTGCTCGTCAACCGCTTGCAGGAAATTGAATACATGAATGAAGAGGACCTGGAAGAAGCTGCGTGGCTGCGCAGCTTTATCGGAAAAGTTGGGTATATACAGATCGGCTTTCCCTGCCAGGGAGTCATGTTCTTATATGAAGTTTCAACCCCGTGGTATGAAATCTACCAGCGTCTGGAGACCGCGGCGGATGATTATGACGGCATCCTGATCGACGACACCGACCAGGACGACGAGTAACGCGGCCACATGCGCTGGTCTCTCAGCAACCCCGATCCCAGTCATATTCAAGCGCTTTGCACTGAGGCCCGGCTTTCTCCTTTGCTGGCACGGCTGCTTGCGATACGCGGAGTACCGCCTGCGGGTGCTGCCCGTTATTTGTCACCCTCACTGGACCAGTTGCATTCTCCGCAGCTCATGCGCGGAAGGACTATGGCCGTGGAGCGGTTGAGCGCAGCCATTGCCAACCATGAGGGCATCCTTATCTATGGCGACTATGACGTTGATGGAACCACCGCTGTGGTCGTCCTGAAAACCGCCATTGAATTGTGCGGGGGCGCCGCAGACTTCCATGTGCCACACCGGATCAAGGAAGGCTATGGCATCAAAGACAATGTGATTGAACGCGCTGCGGCGGCGGGAATCAAGGTTGTTATCAGCGTTGATACGGGGATCCGGGCTTTCCAGGCGGCTGAAACCGCGCGCCGCGTGGGCATTGACCTGATCGTGACTGACCATCATCTGCCGGAAGCGCATGAAGGAGTTCCCAATGCGCTGGCGGTACTCAATCCCAATCAGCAGGGCTGCAAGTATCCGTGCAAGGAGCTCTGTGGAGCGGGAGTTGCATTCAAGATTGCCCAGGCGCTGTTTGCCCGGTTTAAAGACCAGGCAGACCAGAACCGGCTGGTTCCGTCTTTCTTAAAAATGGTTGCCATCGCCACCATTGCCGATGCAGTGCCGTTGGTAGGTGAAAACCGTGTGATCGCGCGGCTTGGCCTTGAAGGATTGCGCCGTCCAGTAAACGGGGGCTTGAAGGCGTTGATGGAGGTCTCCGGCCTTAATGGTGACCGGGCACTGGCGGCAGGCGACGTTGGTTTCCGGCTGGGACCGCGCATCAATGCTGCGGGCCGCATGGATGTGGCGCGCGACGTCATCGAATTGTTTACCTGCAAGGACCAGAACCGCTGCCAGGAGATTGCCGGAAAATTGAATCAGTTGAACCTGGAGCGGCAAGCCGAGGAAGCCAGGATAGTGGCTGAGATTGAGGCACTCCTCACCGCAGAACCCGATTTAAGCGGCAGGTTTTGCATGGTCTTTGATGGCGATGGCTGGCATCGCGGCGTTGTTGGAATCGTCGCTTCGCGCGTGGTGGAAAAGACCGGGCGTCCCGCTCTGGTGATTGCCAAAGATGGCGAAGAAGCCCATGGCTCCGGACGGTCCATCTCAGCTTTTCATCTGTTGAATGCTCTGGAGTCATGCCATGACTTATTTACGCGCTTTGGCGGCCATGCTCATGCTGTGGGCTTTGCCCTTCCCAGCGCGGATGTTCCAGCCTTAAAGCATCGCTTAAATGTTTATGCGCGGGAACATCTCAAGCCTGAGGACCTGGTGCCGGAGTTGGAGATCGACGCGGAAATCCCCCTGAGTTCGGTTACCCCCGGCCTGCTGGAGATTTTGGGACAGTTGGAGCCCTTTGGCCATGGAAATCCTGAGCCGGTTTTTTCCAGTCATGCAGTGAACCTGCTTCTGCCGCCAAAAATCATCAAGGACAAGCATATGAAGCTGCGGGTCCGGCAAACCCTTTCCGACGCGAAGGCCAGCTTTAACTATGACGCCATGGGCTGGCGCATGGCAGAGCGCCTGCACACTGAGGTCCTGCAACCGGGTGACACTCTGGATGTCGCATTTACCGTGGGCCTTAACTTCCACCCGGACTACGGAGGTCTGGAATTGACCCTTGAAGATTACAAAAAATCTATCCCCGCTGTTGTTTCTGTTTGCAGGTAAAAGATAATGGGGTTATATTCCGGCTATGCCGGACAATTTTATCTTTTGTTCTAAGTGCGGAGCCCAGAACGCCGCTTCGATCCAATTTTGTCAGAACTGCGGAGTAGGACTTTCATCTGGCTTAACGCCAGCCCCGCCTGCTCCCATTCCCTCTGCCGCGGCCCAGGGATACGCGCCTGCAAGGGCCGTGGCTTATGCTGCTCCCGGCGTTCAGTATGGCGGTTTTTGGATACGCTTTCTGGCGCACATCATTGATCATCTTATCCTCGGGGCCGTGGCCGCACCCTTCTTCTTTATCATGGTTCTGCCTACGATCTTGCGCGTTGTCAATGAAACGCAACATGACCAGGAGCCCTCGCCAGAGGTCATCTTTGCGATTATCAGCTCCGTCTCTCTCTATGCATGCCTGGCCTTTGTCGGCAACTGGCTGTATGAAGCGTTATTGACCAGTTCATCATGGCAGGGGACGATAGGCTAGCGCGTCCTGGGGATGAAAGTCACGGATGAAGCCGGCAACCGCATCAGCTTTGGCCGCTCCACCGGCCGGTACTTTGCCAAGATACTTTCCGGCCTGACGATGTACGTTGGGTTCATTATGATTGGGTTTACTGACCGCAAGCGCGGCATGCATGACATGATCGCCGGGACTTTGGTACAGCGCTCTTAGTTTCGTTTCTTCGCCGCAGATGGACCGCAGATCAGGAAAAAAGATCAGGAAAAAGATTTGGCTGCAATTCACGCGAAAAACGCCAATCTATAGACAGGTCAAGCCAGATACTGTCTCAAGAGCGTGTCTTTTCCGGGCTCTGTGCCTGGGTGGAAGTAGCTTGCAGGAATGAATTTGACACCGGGCGCTCAACCCCGCCTTTCATTTACCATGAGGGCAGATGCCCCTTGATTCCAAACGCCTGAGCAGGATTTTTGCTGCAGGAGCCGTAATTGCTGTCCTGGTTGCGGCGGGATTCTATCTGCGTGGCCTTATCAGAGTGAGCACTCAGGCGGTGAAAGTTCCCGCCAAAATTCCTGCGAATGTAGGGTCCACTGCTAATGGGTTTACGTTTACCAAATATGATGGCCCCAAAAAACTCTTTACCATTCAGGCTGCCAGCGTACAGCAATACAAAGATGGCGGACGAGCAGCCTTGCATGACGTCAGCATCATTGTTTACGGGCGCAATCAGGACCGTTCAGACCAGATTTACGGATCAGACTTTGCCTATGATCCTGTTGCCAAGGTGGTCACGGCGGAAGGCGAAGTGCGCATTGATCTTGAAGCTGATTCGGCGGTTTCTGCACCTGCAGGCAAGCCAACTGCCCCGGAGACCCGGAACCTGATTCATGTGAAAACCAGCGGCCTGACGTTCAATGAGAACACGGGCATCGCCCAGACGAAAGCTGCGATCGAGTTTCTGGTGCCGGAGGCAAATGGCTCGGCCGTGGGAGCGTCGTATGATTCGCATGGCGGCATTTTGGTGCTGAAATCGAACGTGAAAATCGCAACCACCGGCCAGCGCAAAGCCAACATTCGCGGCCAGAGCGCCACCATCACCAAAAACCCAAACAAAATTGTTCTCCAGTTTGCCAGCATTGATGAGCCGCCGCGCGCCATGTCCGCGGACAGGGTAACGGTGTTCCTGCGCGATGACAACAACGTGGACCGCGTGGTGGGCTCAGGCAATCTGCGGGCAACAAATTCCGGCCCCAAAGGATTTGAAGTTACCGCTCCTGAAGGGGAACTCACTATGGCAGACGCCAACCAGGCAAAATCTGGCGTGCTCTCCGGCGGCGTGACGTTTGCGAGCAAGAGCGAATCGCCGGCCCAGGGAACGGCGGGCAGGATATTGCTTTCGTTTGGCGCGGCCAACCAGTTGACGAAAGCCAGGGCAGTAGAGTCCGTGCGGCTCAGGCAGGGGCCGTCAGGCAAGTCACAGGAACTCCATGCCAATGCGGTTGATCTCTATTTGAAAAATGGCAAGCAGTTGGAGAAGGCAGTAACCTCCAACGGGCCGGCAGAAATTGTCCGTGACCAGGGCCAGGGAAAAACCACCATCAGCGCCGGACGATTTGAAACAAAGTTCAATCGCCAGAACCGTCCGGTTTCTCTGTATGGCACGCCTGACACAAAGATCGTGGACTCAGCTCCAGGCAAGCCTGATCGCATTCTTACGGCGCGCGAACTTACTGCCAAGTTCAATGATAAAGGTGAGATCGTGGAGGCAGAGCAAAGCGGTGAGTTCCATTATCTTTCCGGTACGCAGACGGCCACTGCGGAACATGCCAGATACGGATCTGCGGATGAAACCATCCTGCTAAGCGGGTCGCCGCGAGTAATGGATTCCAAAGTGGACTCTGAAGTTACGCTGACCGCGGATTCTGTTCAACTTAACCGCAAGACGCAAACCGCGTTTGCCGAACACAACGTCAAGAGTACCTATGCCGGTCTGAAAGCCCAACCCAATGGGGCCATGCTGGGATCGGCTGAACCCATCCATGTGACAGGCGATACCGTTACGGCAAACAGCTCAACCGGCGCGGCCAAATACACGAAAGCCCGTTTATGGCAGGGGCCAAACATTGTGGAAGCGCCAAGCATCACTTTTGACCGTATGCGGAGAAGCTTACTGGCCCAGGGCAGCCAGAATACTCAAGTTGCATCTGTTTTTGTGCAAAGAGACAAAAATGGGAAGTTGACGCCGGTAAATGTAACCTCAGACAGGCTGTCTTACGTGGACTCAGAACGAAAAGCAGTCTTTAGCGGTAACGTCAAGGTCCATTCCCAGGATACGAATATTGCCTCGGATTCTGTGCAGGTGTTCCTGCTTGCGCAAAAGAACCAGACTGAAACCGGGAGCGCCAGTCAACTGGAACGTATTGTGGCACAAGGAGATGTTCAGATTCAGCAGGGAACTCGCCGGGCCGTGGGAGCGCAATTAATTTATACAGCAGCAGAAGAGAAGATGGTGTTGACCGGAACTTCCGGGCATGCTCCTAGAATTTTTGATGCCGAACGAGGCCAAATCTCAGGGGATTCGTTGACTTTCTTTACTCACGATGGTAGGGTGCTGATAGGCAGTGGAGAAAGATCCCCAACTCAGACTCCAAATAGGATTCAAGACGCGAGCAAGAAGTAAATGCAGACCCTGGCAACGGACGAAATCGCGAAATCGTACCGCGGGCGCAGGGTGGTCAATGGCGTCAATCTTCATATTAATCAGGCGGAAGTAGTAGGTTTGCTCGGGCCAAATGGCGCTGGTAAAACAACAACTTTTTACATAACCGTAGGACTGGTGCCCCCGGATAGCGGCCGCGTCCTGGTGGATGGGCAGGACATTTCCAACGTGCCCATGTATTTACGGGCGAGGAATTATGGAATCAGTTATCTGCCGCAAGAGCCCTCCGTCTTTCGCAAGTTGACGGTGGAAGAAAACATTATGGCGGTGCTGGAAGTCCAGCCTATCTCATGGCAGGACCGGCGCCGTAAACGCGATCAACTTATTGATGAATTGGGGCTCGGACATATTCGCAATAACATGGGCTATGCGCTTTCCGGCGGCGAACGCCGGCGCGTGGAGATCGCCCGGGCCCTTTGCATTGCGCCAAAATTTATTTTGCTGGATGAGCCTTTTTCCGGGATCGATCCTATTGCAGTTCTCGATCTGCAGAAAATCATTTTTGACCTGAAAGGAAGCGGGATCGGAGTGTTAATTACCGACCATAATGTCCGGGAAACACTGTCCGTGACCGACCGGGCCTACATCATTAACGAAGGCCGCATTTTCCGCACTGGAACTCCGGAACAGTTGGGTAATGATCCGGAGGTGAAGCGCGTCTATCTGGGAGAAAGTTTTTCTTTTGTTTAAGGAATTATTTGTGAGCGTTGTCCTTAACAAGACATGTGTAACAAGAGATGATAAGAAAATAAATAATTACGACGGTACTCTTTCATGTTCTGTTCATGAATGAAATAGTAGAATTCAAAAAAGAAGCCGGATGGTCCTACTCCAGAACAAACTGAATTTGCGGGTCTCTCAGAAACAAATCCTGACACCAGGATTGGTCCAGATGGTGAGTGTGCTTGCGCTCAACAAACTGGAACTGAAAGAGATGATCAACACTGAAATGGTGGAGAACCCCGTTCTGGAAGAATTGGATTCCACCGTTCCTTTGCTGGACGAAGTGGCGGGCCGCGAGGAAGCGCATGAGCGGCAGGACGCAAAGGACATCAAGGAGAAAGAGGAAGCTGCTGCTCCGGACTCGGACAAGAAAGACCCCTTCGACGAAATCGATTTCGGCTCGTTTTTTCGCGATTATCTTGATCCCGGCTATCGCAACTCGGCTGACCTGGAAGAAATTGACCGGCCGTCTTTTGAGAATTTTCTCTCCAAGCCCGGTACGCTTACGGACCATCTGATGTGGCAACTCGGTTCGGTTACGGTGCTTCCGTCCGTTCATGCCGCAGCTGAGTTGATTATCGGCAACCTCAATGAAGATGGCTACCTGACAGCTTCTGAAGATGAGTTGATGGGCGTAGCGCAAACCGAACCTGAGGAGAGCGCAATATCTGTTGATGTAGCGGCGGCAGGTGAACCAACAGCGGTCCCCGTGGCGGCAGCCCAACCTCTTGGCGCAGAACCTTCGCATCTTGAGCTTGTGGTGTCACATGAGCCAGCCCATTTGGCGGCGTCCGCTGCAAAGAACCGTGGCTTGTCTCCAGTTCCACAATTCACACGGGAAGATTTGCGGGAAGCGATTGCTCTTATACAGCACTTCGATCCCGTTGGCGTGGCGGCGCGTGATTTGCGCGAATGCCTGATGGCGCAACTGCAATATCTGATTAAGACGCGCGACATGGAAGGTTCGGACGACCCGGAAAATGATCAGGTGATCGAAGACGCGCTGAAAATGGTGGATAAGCATCTCCACTTCCTGCAAAACAAACAATATAAGGAAATTGCCAAAGCCATAACGCGCCCTATGGAATCGGTGATCCAGGCGCATGAGTTTATCCGCACGCTCGATCCCAAGCCCGGCCTGCGTTACAACAAAATTGAGGCCAAGCTCATTGAGCCGGATGTTGCATTCATCAAGCATGGCGATGAGTACCTGGTGCTGATGAATGATGAAGATTTGCCGCAGCTCCGTGTGAGCCCCACGTACCGGAAGATGTTGAACCAGGATGGTGGCGTGGAGAAAGACGTTCGCTCCTATGTGAAAGAACGCTATAAATCTGCGGTGCAATTGATCAAGAACATTGAGCAGCGGCGGCAGACCATCCTGAAAGTGTGTTACGCCATCATCGGCCGCCAGCGCGACTTTCTGGACTATGGCATTGATACTTTAAAGCCGATGATGATTAAGGAAGTTGCGGAAGAGATTGGGGTGCATCCTTCCACTGTCAGCCGGGCCGTGGCGAGCAAGTATGTGCATACCCCCCAGGGCGTTTTTGAGCTGCGCTTCTTCTTCTCAGAAAGCGTGCAGGGTCCGGAGGGGGCCGGTACGTCCCTTTTAATCCTGAAGCGCCGCGTGAAAAAGCTGATTGAAGAAGAAGATCCGGCGCATCCCCTGACCGATGATCAGATCACGCGCATCTTACAGTCGCAGGGCATTCAGGTTACACGCCGCACCGTGGCCAAATACCGTGAAGACATGAAGATCCCCAGCACGCATCAAAGGAGGACAAAGAGTTAAACCGGAAACGCGGCCCCACTCATGCCAGCGTCTCTGGACCAACATTAAAGCCGCCTGTACCGATGCCGTACCTTCCAGGCACCAGTCAGACGACTCTCAGGTGGATCCATTCTAGGAGGGGAGTCAATGAACGTCGAATACACTGGCCGGCAGTTTGAAATCACTCCTATCGCCCGCAAGCACGTGGAAGACGGGCTGACAAAAATCCAGAAAATTCTAGGCAGCAACTTTGAGACGCATGTGATCTTGTCCACAGAGAAGCGGCGCCATATTGCTGAGATTACGATCACGGTCCGCAACCATGCACCCATTGTCGGGCTTTCTGAAGCCCCGGAGATGACTGCGGCGATCAATGGCGCCATGGACCGCATTGAGCGCCAGGCGGTGAAGTACAAGACCCGCACGATCAGCAAGAAACGCCAGGCACGGAAGAAACTGGCGCAGGCGGGCGATGGAAACAGCGAAGTCAGTTTGGCAGTGGCCGTGGGCGGCGATTTGACAACGGCAGTCCCGGTAAAAGTGCACAGCTTTCCCAGCGTCGTAAAGATCACCGAAACGCACATAGTGCAGAGTTCTGATTCCGTTTCATATAAGCCGCTCACGCTGGAAGAGGCGGTCAAGGAAGCAGAATTCCGCGACCGCGAAGTGTTTGTGTTTCGTGATCTGCAAGGCAGAGTGAAAGTTTTGCACCGGAAAAAAGATGGCAAGATGGAACTGATAGAAGCTCCATAAGCATGCTTCACTGAATTCAAGGGGCGCCGCTGGTGGCGCCCTTTTTCATTGATAACTCGCAGCCAAATTGGAGCGACACGTCATCATTACCAGCTAAATTTAATCAGGCCGACACAAACCATCTGCCGTCGGCCTGCTCGGCAGACACAGTTATGCTGCAATACTTGATCCGTCAGCCCAGGGATCAAGGACAACTTTGGTGCAGTGGTCCTGTTTGTCGCGAAAGACCTGATACATCTTAGGCGCCTGATCGATAGGTACGCGATGGCTCACCACAAAGCTTGGATCAATCTCGCCACGTTGAACGCGATCAAGCAGGGGCTTCATATAGCGCATCATGTGGGTCTGGCCCGTTTTCATGGTAAGACCTTTATTGACATAAGCTCCGATAGGCATTTTATCAATGAAACCTCCATAAACTCCGGGGACAGAAACTGTCCCGCCTTTGCGACAGGCCAGAATGCATTGGCGCAGCACCTGTGGACGGTCGGGTTGCAAGCGCAGGGCCTGCTTGATTCTGTCAATCGCATAGACCGGGCCGGTGTAATGGGCTTCCATGCCCACAGCGTCCATACAGGAATCCGGGCCAATATTTCCAGTCATGTCCTTAAGGAGTTGGAGCAGGTCTTCTACCTGCTCATAGTTGATAATCTCAGCGCCGGCCTCCTGCGCCAGTTGTAAACGGTAGTCGAACCGGTCTATTGCAATCACCCTCTCGGCTCCAAGCAGGAAGGCGCTACGAATAGCAAATTGCCCCACCGGTCCGCATCCCCAGATGGCAACCGTGTCCCCGGGTTTGATATTGCAGTTCTCAGCTCCCATCCAACCTGTGGGGAAAATGTCCGAGAGAAATACGACCTTTTCATCGGCAATGCCGTCTGGAATTTTCAAAGGACCAACATCGGCAAACGGGACGCGTGCGTATTGGGCTTGGCCGCCTGCATATCCTCCCAGCATGTGCGTATAGCCAAACAGGCCTGAAGGCGAATACCCCATCATCTTCTCTGCAATCCAGTAATTCGGATTGGAGTTGTCGCAGCAGGACCAGAGCTCTTGCCGGCAGAAGAAGCAGTGTCCACAGGCAATGGTGAAGGGAACTACCACACGGTCGCCAACTTTAAGCTTTTCCGGACGGATGGCTCCGCCCACTTCCACCACTTCTCCCATGAACTCGTGGCCCATAATGTCGCCCTGTTCCATGGTAGGCATCAGGCCGTTGTAGAGATGCAGGTCAGACCCACAGATACATGTGCTGGTGATTTTTACGATGGCATCGCGTGGATTGAGAATAGTGGGATCGGGTACGGTTTCCACGCTCATCTTTTCTGTCCCCATCCAGCAAACTGCTTTCATGACACCCTCCTTTGTGCTTCCAGCGCTTCGGGCAGCCGAATTCTTCCGCGGATGGGCCTGTCAGGGCTCAGCAGGCGAGCCATTGCTGCTGCGCTGGAACGCGGGCCATGGGACTGGCCTTCCACGGTGGGAATTTCACCGGCTTCAATAAGGGCCTTTAAGCGGCGCAGGTCTTGCTGGATCAGGAAGCCTGGGTCTTTGCCAAGCAACTTCGCAAAGCTGCGTCCCAGCGCACCAACGGGAGGCCGGTAAAGCAAATGGACGCGCAGAATAGTTCCACGATTTCCGGGGGCGGGCTGGAATTTGACCAGGCCGTCAATGTTCACATCGGAGCCAGGCAATGAGTGCCATGCAATCGCTTCATTTTCCCGGTCTGAAATAATTTCTGCCTGCCAATGGATGTGTTTCCCTAAAGGGCCAATTGCTGTCCACCGGGACGTGTTTTTGTCCAGCACGGTCACGGATTCAAGGTGGCGCATGAACTGCGGCAGGTTCTCAAAGTTGCGCCAGAACTGGTATGCCTGCTGGGGAGTGCTGTTCAGCACTATGCTGCTGCGGGCAATGGACGCGCGCTTTTCCCCGGACTTAGCGGCGATCAAGGTCAGCAGTCCACCTGCTGCTGCGATTCCAATGCCGGATTTCGAGCGGCGGCTAAGCCCAAATATGGCGAGTGCGCCGCCACCGATCATAGCGCCACCCTTCAGCATTTTGGACCATTTGCGAACGCTTCGAGCGTCGCCTTGATGAATGCTTGCGGCTTCATTCATAAGAGCACCACCTTTCATCTATGGGATAACGGGTGAGATTCATGGTCTGAAAGTCGGGTGTCCCTGTGACATAGTTTTTCGCGGAGCTCTCAACGGCAAAATTGCTGCTGGAATTTCTTTTGCTGACCGATGAAAGTGCTGCAGCAAGGGGTTGCCGGTTCGCGAATCTACATCTCATCCGGCTGTTGAAAATCGGACAGTCCGGCAAGGGTATAATCGAAGCTTCAGCATGAGTTATCAGGTCTTAGCGCGCAAATATCGTCCGCAGCGGTTTTCTGAGGTCATTGGCCAGGAGCATGTAACCCGGACCCTGAAGAACGCCATTGAGCAGCAGCGCATAGCGCATGGGTATATCTTCAGTGGACACCGGGGCATCGGTAAGACCACGATCGCGCGCATCCTGGCCATGGCGCTGAACTGCCGGGCCACGGACAAGCCGAATCCGGAGCCTTGTGGCGTCTGCGAGTCCTGTGTGGAAGTCCGCGCCGGAAATGCAGTGGATGTCATCGAGATTGACGCGGCAACCAATCGTGGCATCGATGAAATTCGCGAACTGCGCGATGCTGCCCGTTACCGTCCGGCACGCGACCGCTACAAGATATATATCCTTGATGAAGCCCATCAGATCACTGACGCTGCGTTCAACGCTCTGCTGAAGACCCTGGAAGAGCCGCCGCCGCATATCGTCTTTATGATGGCCACAACGCAGGCTGAAGATATTCCGCAGACCATCCGGTCGCGCTGCCAGCACTTTAGCTTTCATGCGGTAAAGTTCGATGAGATTGTGCGGCAGTTGGGTGATATTGCCGCCCGCGAGAATATCCATACAGACAGTGAAGCATTGGCCATGCTGGCTGAAGCCGGAGATGGCTCCATGCGCGACGCGCTCTCCATTATGGACCAGGCGATTGCCTGTTGCGGCTCAACGCTCAGCGGTGAACTGGTGCGCGGCCTGGTGGGCAATGTTGGATCAGAGGTGCTGGAAGAGTTGATGGCGACCGTTTCCGGCAACTCCAGTGAACAGGCACTGCGGCTTCTGGACAAGCTGATGACGGAAGGTCAGAACCCCGCTCACTTTGCCCGGCAACTCGTGCGGTTCCTGCGCAATACCGTGGTGGCGCGTGTTGCCGGCAAGGATTCACCGCTGCTGCAGATTTCTTCTGACGAGCGGGAGCGTGTGGCGCGCGTGGCCAATCAATTCTCTGAGGAAGACCTGGCCCGCTTCCTGCAAATCATGCTGCGCACGTTTGACGAATTGGGTTACAGGCAAGAACAGCGTTTCCATCTTGAACTGGGAGTCCTGAAGCTGGTGCATGCCCAGCGCATTCTTCCCCTGGAGCAGATTTTGAGCCAGTCGGCAGGCGAGTCTCCGCGAACTGCCGAGTTGCCAAAGGCGGATGCCACTTTACGCCAGCCGTCGCCGGCGCTGCCGTCCAGTACTCCTGCCATGGCCGCGCCTGCACCAAGGCAGAGCGTGGCTTCGCCGTTTGAGGCGGACCGTGCACGCAAGGGCCGCGGCTTTGATCCGGAAATGTCGGTTGCGCCGCAAGCTGAGCCTCAGGCTGTAGCCGCTGCAACTGCTGTTGCAGTGGAAGAGCTGGAGCCAACCGGCGATCCAGCCGTCCTGCTGGGGCATGTTCTGGGCGCACTGGAATCTGCCGGACACAAAATGCTGGCTTCAACTCTGGAAGGCGGCAGCGTTGCCTTGCAAGGAAATGATCTTGCGGTAACGATTTCACAACCTGCAGCCGTGATTGATCTGATGATGGGCGCTGAACCTAAGCGCGTGGCGAATGCAGCGGCCAGCACGGCCGCGGGCAGGCCGATCAAGGTGATTGCCATCAGCGGCGCGCCAACAGCAAGCAACGGCGCAACGGCTGTCCCTACCCGTCCCCGTAACGGTGCAAGCGCGCGCAGCCGTGCCGCCGAAGACCCGGTGGTGCAGCGCATGCGCGAGAGATTCGGGGCGGAGATCCGCACGGTCATTGATCATCGCGAGAAGAACGATCAGCGCGAGAAAAATTAGGAGAGCGTATGGGCGGATTCAATGCACGCCAATTTCAGGAGATGCTGGAGCAGGCACAGAAACAGGCGCAGGACCTTCAGCACAAAATGAAGCAAACCGTGGTGGAAGCTTCGTCCGGGGGCGGTACGGTCACAGTTAAGATGAACGGACAAAAGCATATTCTGGAAACCAGGATCGATCCAGAAGCCGTCAAAGCCGGCGATGTGGAGATGCTGCAAGACCTGGTGACTGCTGCGGTGAATGCGGCGAGCCAAAAGGTGGATGAAGCCATGCAATCCACCGTGGGCGGAATGCTGGGCGGCCTGGGCCTTCCCGGACTTTAGAGGACTTGATGTCAAAGTTTGCCGAGCCCATGGCTCGACTGATTGACGAATTAAAGAAGCTGCCAGGTGTGGGCAGCAAGAGCGCACAGCGGATGGCGTTCCATGTACTCCGCTCCAGCGGAGACGATGCCGAGGCGCTGGCCTCTGCCATTCGCAACCTCAAAGAGAAACTTCATCTCTGCTCCATCTGCAATAACATTACTGACGTTGATCCGTGCAGCTACTGCTCCAGTCCCACGCGCAATCAGCGGCTCGTCTGCGTGGTGGAAGAGCCAACAAACATTGCTTCCATTGAGAAGGCGCGGTTTTACAATGGCGTCTACCATGTTCTGCACGGCGCAATCTCGCCGCTGCATGGTGTTGGTCCGGAGCAACTCCGCATTCCTTCGCTGTTGAAGCGGATCGAACAGGCAAATGTGGATGAAATCATTATTGCCACCAATCCCACCATGGAAGGCGAAGCCACAGCCGTTCATTTGACCGGACTGTTGAAGCGTCCGGGAGTGAAGGTTACCCGCATTGCCACCGGCATTCCTGCCGGGAGTGATATTGAATATGCCGATGAGGTAACCATGCTGAAGGCCATGGAAGGCCGTCGCGAACTTTAGCTTCTCAGCTTGGCCAACAGGTCTTGGGGATGGACTGGTTTGGCCAGAATTTCAAATTCATGCCCCTGATTGCGGGCTTTTTCCAGAAGGTCAGCGGTTGCGGCCTGACCGGAGAAGAGAAGGATTTTACAGGAGGGCAAAATCTGCCGAATGCGGATGGCTGCTTCAATGCCATTCATGTCCGGCATGATGACATCACTGATAATCAAGTCGGGCCGCATGTCCCGCGCGCGGTCCACAGCGGCGGTTCCGGTATACACGGCGGACGCATCAAATCCGTTCTGGTTCAGGATGATCGCCAGAGTATCGGCGATGACTCGTTCGTCATCCACCACCAACACTCGAGGTTTCGCAGGCTGACCATTAGCTGATGTCACGTTAATAACTCCTCCGTGCGGCTGGACTAAGTTCAGTTCCGATTATATCGCGTTATTCGCACCCAACTTGTCTTGTGACAGAGATGCTCAATCACCATGAAAAGTGATCTGAGGGCCAACCCATGCTGGCCGTCCCGCTTCTCACTCTCATGGAAATACCACCAGAGTCTTTGATGCACAGAGCCGCTATTCTGCTTTCGCCCGCCCTGTTTGCGGCATGCTTGTGCGTACAAACGATGTCCGCACAGACGACGTTCACACAGGCCACTGCGGGCTCCGGCATTGTAGCTTCCACAACGCTGGAAGCGCAGAATTCCGCTTCCATTGCCGGTTCAGTGGCCGGGGATGAGGTTCCCGCAGGCACACAAATTCGCGCAGCCCTGGATACGCCTCTCTCCACGAAAACGTCAAAAGCCGGCGACCGTTTTACCGCGACCCTGACAGAGCCAGTCAACGGCAGCAACGGGGTTTTGGTACTGGCCGGCGGCGCACGGGTGGAGGGTGAAGTGGCTGAAGCAGATGAAAGCAGAATGTCGGCGGCGTTTCGCGGCAAAAGCAAGTTGAGTCTGCGCTTCCGCGATATCGTATCGCCCGGCGGCCAAACCATCCCTCTGACGGCAACACTTATTTCAGTTAATGACACAGGTAACACGGGAACAAAGATTGTTCCGGAACCGCAAGCGGAGTCCGGTATGCGGAGCAGAAATGCCGTGGCCGGTGACAGCGGAGCCCGGGCCGGAGGGTTGCCCTTTGGCCATCCCTTGAAAGGACTGGCGGTTGGCGCGATGGCCGGCGGCGGCTACGTTCTGGCAGTCAAAAGCAAGGAAGTCAATCTCCCCGCGCAAACTGGCCTTGTGATTCGCCTGGACCAGCCAGTGAGTTCGCCGGGGAACGCCAATCCGATGCCGAGATAAAAATTTAAGATCGGCTGAAAAGCTTGCTTAGGGGCTTTTTCGCGAGAAAAATTTTGGATTGCGTACTTTTGCTTCAAGCCGCCTTGCGGGCTTTATGACGTCTTGCTCTTGCTGCGGCGCGTTGTTTCTTGCGGCGTTTCAATATCTTCTTTTTCCGCGCAACTTCTTATTAAGAAAACATGGTCCGACGGCAGCCCTTCAGACCGCAATAACACTGAGCCTGTTCAACAGGATCACCGTCATAGAGGTTGTAGTCATACGTCAGCTCTTCACCAGCGGCAATATCGCGCAGAGCAAGGATCCATATGCGATTGTCGATCTGATCGGTCTCGCAATTCGGATCGCACGCATGGTTGACGAACGCCGCCATGCCGAATCCGTCAATGATGGTGTCACCGTCATCCATACCGAAGAGATACGTCACCTCGGTGTCCGCGTACATGCCTTCGCACTGTTTGGCTGTAAGGCGGGGGCCGGTGTACTCAAGGATGCGCGCACCTTTTTTTACCGGAGCGGTGGCATATACGCCCGCTCCATGCAGAGAAGAAGATCTGACAATCAGGCCCATTCAGGTTCTTGGCTTCTACTTTCCGGAAAATCAGCTGCGGTTGCTTGTACACAGCTGTGGTTGAGAACAGAGCAGTATAAGCGAAATTTCTGCCGCTGGTGAGCGCTCTTTTAGTGGGAAGCTGGCGCGGCCTGTCTCTGGACGGCGCGTTGCAGCGTTTTATCCAGGGCTGACTTGGCGGTCTGGTATTCCTCCATTGAAATCTTGCCCTGCAAACGGTCCGATTCCAACTGAAAGACCTCTTCTTTCATGGCTTCCAGCAGGATGCCTGGCTTGTCCTTCGGCAGATTTGCAGTACCTTCCAGCGCGCTCTGTTGCGTTGTGGTGTAAATGAAAACTGCGCCGGCAGCAAGAAACAGTATCAGCACCCCCAGGAATATCCATTGGCCGGATTGCAGCGGGGCCGGTTTTTCATTCGGCAGGCCCAGACCGCCGCCGGGAGCATTCTCCGGGCGTCCCTGGCCGCCTGCTGCTTCGGCTGGAGCGGAGTCCTGCTCACGCGGCATATCACCGGAACCGCTGACCTCAAAACCTATTTGCTGCTGTGGCGTGATATTTTTTGCGATGTAAAGCGATAAGCCCTTCAATTGCGGATCACTGGTTGCCTGGTATACGGTCCCGTCATTGGGAACAAAGGTGATGGATGGCGGCAGGATCACCAGCATGTTTTGTACAGGAGCAGCCAGTCTGGTGTTGACCTTTAACTTGCCGGTATAAGGCAGGCTGTACCCAACCCTGAACTGTGTCTGGCCGGGCCGGATGGGGAAGCCGAAGGAGTACTTGTCCTTTTCACTGGTCGGCACCAGCGCAACTTTGAGCGGCTGGTTGCCGGGGACCTGCACGCTGGTTTCTTCAATCTTGGCGTTTTCCGGCAAATACAGCTCCAGCGTATGCGGTGAGAACAGCGTACGCGGAGGAGTGGAGGGGTTGTTCATGGTGTACAGTTCATCAATCTTGAGCGTGCCAGCAACCGCAGGGTCCGTATGGAGCACAATCAAATGCTCCATGATGGAGACATCCAGCTTTGGCGTAGCGTCAAACACGCGCACGGCCACCGGGCCCTGCCCCGGCATGGCAATATGCGTATACGTCACATTCTGGTGCTGTACCCAGATGATGTAAGGCATTTGGGAGGGCTTCGCATCAAAGGAGAACTCTCCTTTGGCGTTGGTCTTGGTGCTTGCCACATCTTCCATGCTGCCGCTGGCGGGCGATTTTAAAGATACTTTGTCGCCTGCGGAAGGCTTACCGGTGGTGTCATTTCTAACGACGCCTTTGATATTTTCAGCCGGGGCAGTGAGTGCACAAACCAGGGTCAGGACAAAAAAGATGACGGCACGCTTCAATGGAATAAGCTCCTTCAGGCTTTCGCAGACTCCAGCATTTCGATTTCAGCCAGAATGCGGGCGGCTTCAGCTTCCATGCCGAGCCGCATGCCATCGTAATCCGCCTGAGTGAACTTGCCGGACTTGAATTCAAAATTCAGATCGCGCAGATTTTCGTAGACAACGTCCTTGCGCTCGTACAAATAAACCACGCGCGTCTTCAGGACGCCTGTATCAGTATCGCGGCTGGGCAAAAAGATATAGATAAGAGCGCCGGCAGCGAACAAGCTGCAGAACATCACGATTGCATAATTTAAAACTGCCGGACTCATATCTCGGTCTCCCGCCGCGCCCGGTCGCGCATTGCTTCCAGTTCCGGGGCCAGGTTCATGTCTCCGGCGGCCACCGTGGCAGGACGAAGCCTCCAACTGCGTATGACGAGCAACACCAGCAGCAGCCCTATACCCATGCCGGCAATCGGCAGCAGCCATGCCAGCAGCTCAAAGCCGTGCGTGGAAGGCTCAACCACCGCCGTGATGCCCCAGTTCTTGCGGAACCAGTTGAGCACCTCTTCATCATTGCTGGTCTGGTTAACATTGGTTCGGAGTTCCTTGATCATCTGGGCGGAATTCGGACAGCCAACGTGGTTGCACTTCAGCAGCATCTGCGCACAACCGCACGTGCACATGATCTTGCCGCCGATGTTCTGATAGCGGGCTTCCTGGTTGTCTGCTCCCATCAGCAGCACCAGGGCAAAGGGAAGGACCAGAATGCGCATCAGCCGCTTCATTCGCTCACCCCCGCAGCTCGCATCCCTTGTTTCTCCATGGCGCTGACGGCAACAGCCTTAGGCACCTGAGCAGTAACGGGCGCAGCATTGGGGACCAGCGCCATGCCTGTGCCGAAGATGATCACAAGGACGCCAATCCATATCCAGTTCACCAGTGGATTGACCAGTGCCTTGATGAAAGGATGGCCATTGGGACTGCCTTCATAAATCACATAGAGGTCTTCAACCAGCGTGGAATAGTTGGCCACAATGTGGACCGGCTGCCCGCCGCTGGCTTTAAACCATCGTTCTTCCGGATTGAGCCGCGTCAGATATTTGCCGTCCTTGTAGACGTCCAGCAGGGCCGCTTCTGACCGGTAATTGGCGTTGTCATCCTGCGTGTATTCCTGATTGCGCAGTTCGTAGTGGCCAATTTGCATGCTGTCGGCAACGCCCAGCTCTTTTTCCTGGTCTTTATTGAAGGCGGTTCCCGCCAGTCCAATAATCACCAGGACCACGCCAAAATGCACAACATAGCCGCCATACCGGCGCATGTTGCGGCGCATCAGTAAATACACCCCGGCCAGCAGATTGGTTTGCAGCTTGTTCTGTAAAACCCGTCCGCCGCGGATGAACTCAGAGGCAATCGTGGCCGTGACCAGTGTGCCAAGCGTGAACGACAACAACGCGTAAATCTGGTTCAGATCAGTCCAGAAGCGGATGCCGCTCCTGTACCAGACCACCATGAGCGTAACCATGACGGTGAACGATACCGTGGCTGGAATAGCAAAGTTGCGCTTGATGCTGCCGTAGGAAGTGCTGCGCCAGGCCAGCAATGGGCCAACTCCGGTCAGGAAGATCAGGAACAGCCCAATCGGAATCATCACCTTGTTGTAGAACGGCGCGCCCAGATTCATCTTCACGCCGCGCACGGCCTCAGACAGAATCGGAAACAGCGTGCCGCATAACACAGCAAAGCATGCGCCCAGCAGCACCAGATTGTTGAACAGGAAGCTGGATTCGCGCGAGACCAGCGATTCCAGCTTGTTTTCTGCCTTCAGATGGTCGCGGTTCTTAATGTAGAAAATCAGGCAGACTGCAAAGACGACCCCCAGCAGGGTGGTAAACCACGGACCAATGCTGGATTGGGCAAAGGCATGGACGGAGCTGACCAGTCCAGCGCGCGTCAGCAAGGTGCCCAGGATGGAGAGCATAAAGGTAATGAAGATCAGCCATATGTTCCAGACCTTCATCATGCCGCGCTTTTCCTGCATCATCACGGAGTGAAGAAAAGCGGTACCCGAGAGCCAAGGAAGCAGCGATGCGTTTTCGACCGGGTCCCAGCCCCAATAGCCGCCCCAGCCGAGCACGGCGTAGGCCCAGTGGGCGCCAAGAAGAATGCCGACGGACTGGAAACACCAGGCGATCATGGTCCACTTGCGGGTAAGGTGAATCCACTTCTCACCGGGATAGCGCATGATGAGCGCAGCCAGAGCGAAGGCAAACGGAACAGAGACGCCTACATATCCCAGATACAGCATCGGAGGGTGAATCACCATCTCCGGATATTGCAGCAGCGGATTCAGGCCGTTGCCGTCCGCCACCACGCGGTCCATCATGCCAAACGGCTTGGCGACGAAGTTGACCAGGATCAGGAAGAAGACCTGAATTCCGGCCAGCACCATGGACGCCATGGCGACCAACCGCTGGTCCACTTTATGGCGCAGCCGCAGCACAAAGCCGTAGCAAGACAGCAGAAGGGCCCAAAAGAGCATGGAGCCTTCCTGTCCGGACCATAAGACAGCAAACTTATAAGGAGCGGGCAGGGCCCGGTTGGAGTGGTGCAGAATATAGGCGACAGAAAAATCGTCTGTAAGCGCCGAATACACCAGCGCCACTGCGGCCAGCAGGACAGCGACAAAAGACGCCATGCCGGCACGACGCGCCGTCTCTGCCAGCCGGTAGCCGACAGCATTCTTAGACACCGCTGCAATGACCCCTACCACAAAACAATAGATCGCCAGGGCCAAAGCAAATAAAAGGCAAAAATTTCCTAATAATGGCATCAGGTGAAGCTTATTACTCTTTTACTCTGTCCGCAATCCTGCAATGAAGGTATTTTTCTATTTATTTCGGCCCATTCAGGGCCTTTTTTGCCAGGGCAATCAGGTCCTCGGGATCGCAGGGCTTGGTCCGGAATATCACATCCAACCCACGGTACTCTGTATCTGCATCGGGCAGGCCGCTGATGACAATAACCGGCACTTCCGTGTTAAAACTGCGTAACTGCCGGACAAACTCGGCTCCATCCATGTCCGGCATCATGTGGTCTGTAATCACTACGCCGATCTGCATGCGGCCATGCTCAGTGCGCAGCAGGGCCAGTGC
>DAHUXF010000119.1 GCA_027307295.1 Acidobacteriaceae bacterium | reverse complement strand
TACTTCACGCTTTACCAAGCTATGTCCAACTACTCTGAGGTAAACGGACTCAACTGTACTCTCGCATTATTTTTGTGTCAAGCAGCTTTGAAGAAATTATTTTCTATGTGTAAATCATTTTGATAAATCATTCTTGATCCGACTTGATCCGACTGGTGCCGGGTCTCTCATTTCCCGTGACTCAAGTTCTAAGAATCAGGTTCTGAGAAATACTGCGGATGGGGCTTTGCGGACAACTCCGGACGCACCTATGATTCCGACCGGCTCGATCAAAAGCTCCACTCCGAGTACGGCATTGAGCTGATCGCACCGAACCGTAAGCGCAGGCGCAAGACCCAAGACGGACGCACGCTGCGCCGCTACAAAAACGTTGGAAAGTGGAACGCTTGTTTGCCTGTAGCACTGGTTTCGCCGACTTGTGAATCGCTATGAATACCACATCGAAAACTTCCTCGGCATGGTCCATCTTGCCTGCCTCAAGCTGCTGCTCAAACATTTATGAGCCTGGTTCAAGTATTTTCTATTCCTCACACAAAATGGCTGGCCGCACAAATGCCTTACCCACACAACGCCGGGCCGTACAAATGCCTCACTCCATACAATTTCCGGCCTCCACACAATCCCTCACTACTCAACAGGTCTCACCCAACCCATGCGTGGCCGCACACCGATTGATCGGCACCCAATGCCTGGCCGCACAATGTTCCTTTACACACAATGCCCACCAAACACAATTGCCTGCGTGCGACGTGGTTCGGATCTACGCAGTGTTCAGGCGTCTTGTATGGCGCTCAGGCGCTGGTGCCGTGTTTGCCCAGGATAGCGGACAGCGCGGCGGACTTCGCGGCGATTCGCGTTTTGGAGTAGTAGTCCAGCATCTCGCGGCGCGCATGGCCCACAATGGACATGGCGGTTTGCTCCGGGGTGCCGGCTTCCAGCAGTTTGGTAATGATCTGGTGGCGGAGGCAGCCAGGCGTGATGCGGAATGGAATAGTGGGTTTGCCGGTTGCGGGATTGATTTCCACGGCTGCGTCCACCAGCTTCTTCCACCGCTTTTTGAGCCAGGATTCAGAAGCAGGCCGCGTAGGATCAAAGAAGTTGCGCTTCACGCGGAAAGGAAAGACATAATGCTCCGACTGGGTACTGCCGAGCGACGCGGCGCGGTCCAGGATGCGCTCAATCTGCTTCACTCCAACTTCATTCAACGGTATGGCGCGCGGGCGGTATTCATTTTTACCGTCAGGGATATAGAACATCGGTGGATCTTCGTCCAGGCGGATGTGTTTACGCTGCAGGATGCGCAGCTCTTTGCCATGGGCGGAGGTATTGTTCGTCAAGCTGGAAACCCAATAGGCGAGCGCCCAGTCAGGGTTTGACGCCGCCAGCTTAAAGAACGCATCTTCCTGCTCTTCGGTGAGCACTTTGGGTGGTTGCCATTTAGGAACCTTTAAAGGACGATAGTGGTCTTCAATAGGTTGCCATAGGTTAGCCTTGCGTAGAATCTGGGACAGTGCATTCAGATCATGGTTGACTGCCGTAGGATGGTATAGCTTGCCATTATGGCGTTGATAGTCTTCAAAGTGACCAATGTGGATGTCGCGGAGCTTTATCCCAGTAAAGGCGCGTGCAGCGCGGGCCAGATAGTCACGATACGATTTAATGGTTTTAGCTTCATTGTGCAGCTTCTTGGTTTCCAGCCAAATCTCGGCTGCTTCTTCAAACGTGAGCTCTGCAAACTGAGTGGGGGTGAGCATTTCGTTCAAGGTCCTTTTTTTGCGGCTTGGGCCGGTGCCCAAGGGGGAATCAGTACAGTACCGTATTCGCCTTTATTTCGCTACCACATTTTCTGGTGTAAGCGACTCCAGCATTACCCAATTAGAGGGGTAGTGTTAAGGGACTGGCTGAGGAACGAAAAGAGAGCAAGAAATATGCGGGATTTTTCATATATTTTTATGTTGAAGTATCTGGCCCGCAAACTCTGTCCGTGGTTCTGATGAAAAGAGCGGAAGCAAACCACACAAGGCACAGAGGGAGACAGGGAAACGCGCAAAAACAAAGCTTAACCACAAAGGTCACGAAGGAACACGAAGGAATAAACTTAAACCGCAATAGGTTGAGAATGCGGAGAGGCTGAAAGCACAAAGGGCCACGAAGGGAATATAGAGAAGAACTGTAAAACGAACATTAAATCGCAAGGTGCGAAGGCCACGCAGGAACGAGCCTGATTCCTTAAGCTTTCTTTGCAAAACAGCAATTAAAATTCAGCGGAGATCGCAGGCTAGACAATCCAGTTTTCATGCTTGTGGTTAAATTATTTTTTTGTTTTCTCGCGTTCGTCTGCGCCCTCGCATGAAGAATGTTTCTTGTGGCTAAGTTTTGGCAACGCATTTCTTCATGGTCCTTCGGGGCCTTTGCGGTGAAGTAATAGTTAAGATTTTTTTAAGTCTCAGCGGCGATCTATCCACGGATTTCGTTTGAAAAAGCTTGTTTTACCGCGTATTGTTGGCGCACCCCCTTTATTTTTTGATGAAAGACTTGATCAGGAGGCCTTCCCATGAAAGCCGTGGGGTTGCTTATCCTTGCGTGTGGCTCTATTTGTTCCTGCCTGTGGTCGTCTGCAATCTACGGCATTAAAAAAGAGTGGAAGGAAGTAATTGCTGCCAATGGCGGAAAGTGTCTCGCCGTTGATGCCGGTTGGACGCAAGATTTGGGCGGGCCTGTTCAAGAAATGGAGGATGAATGAGGAAAGTACTAACCATTCACGGGGTGGGATTTCTGGGTGGACAGGGGCCATGGCAAGAGGCAGTTGCCAAGGTCATTCAGCCGCATTTTTCTCTTAGTCCCCACAAGTATTCTTACTATCGATGGGCGGGACTTTTCTCGGCAGTCTTTGAGCCATGGGTATTCGTGCCGTGCATGGTGGCCGTCATCTTTTATCTGCGGCGCGCGGACCGGCTGATTTTCTGGATGAGCGTGGTGGCAGTGTTGATCGCGTCATCGATTGTGGCGCGGGTGCGACGGCGCGCGGCGATTCATGGGTTTGAAAGCAAGCATTTTAAGACTCCTTATCAATTGAATCCGCATGTGATTGCGCACAGCATGGGAACGCAGCTGGCGGGTTCCGTGCTGAAAAAATTTCCCACCGTGAGTTACAGTCACGTGATCCTAGCCGGATGTGTTTTGCCGCGCGATTATCCGTGGTGCAAAATGGTGGACCATGGCCGCGTGGACAAGGTGAGAAATGAAGTGGGGGCCAATGATCCGGTGCCGCTGATTGCCCTGGGCGCGAACCAGGTGGGACTGCTGCCGGGATTTGGCAGCGCGGGCCGTCACGGTTTTGTTGATTCCAGCGGATGCATTCACAGCACGGAACCGGATACGGCATGTCCTGACTGCAGCGATGGAAACAGCGCAAGAATCCACACTGTTCTATGTCCTTTTGAACATAGCGGAGCGATGACCGCCCAATATGCAGCCTTATACTGGCTGCCCTGGCTTTGGGCCATTGAGCCGGCGGAATACAGCAAGTGGTTGCAAATGTGCCTGGCCGCAGATGCCTGGTACACCGCGTATAAGGCCAAGCAGCACGACTCCGAGGCGAACTTGCAGATTGCGGAAGAGGAGTTGCTGTATACAACATGGGGATGGGCGAAGGGACCAACGCCAGGTCAGGAAAAAGGGGCCACGCTGGAGCAGTACATCACGCGGCTGCTGCAGCAGCATCAACGAAAAAAGCAGGGCCCCGTTACCGCGATGGTGCTGCTGGAAACGTATCGTGGGTTTGCGCGCGCCTGCCGGGCGCACCATGAACCCGGCGCCGGATGGGAACGTGAGATACTGTCGTTGAACCCGGGAGTGGCTGTAATAAGGGCCGTGGAATTTGCATTGAGATGAGATGGAAACATCGACCGAAACGTTCGCCGAATGTTTAAGGCGGCTCGGTTCCAACCGCTCCGATGAAGGCGCGTGGAGCAAGCTCTATGCGCGCTTGCGGCCGTTATTGTATGCCACTTGCTACCGGCTGCTGCGCGGCCATCCGCAACTGGCGGAAGATGCGGTGCAGGAAACCATTCTGAAGCTTTTCCGGTATGCGCGCTTTGCGGAGTTTGCCGCCAATCCTGAAGCTTTTTATTCTTACGCGCTGGCCGTGGGACGGAACGTCAGTTTTGAGTATCTGCGGCATCTGCGGCGCAATGCCGAGGAGGACGATCTGGAATCGGTGGACGTGGTGGCGGTGGAAAAGGACAATCCTGAGTCCTATGCGATCCGCAGCAAGCTGCTGGCGCAGGCCGTGCTGGAACTGAATGCTGAGGACCAGAAGCTGCTGAATCTGCTGCTGCAGGGCTACTCCACCCCGGAGATTGCAGGCCGCACCGGCCTTAAGTACTCCAATACTGGAGTGAGGATCCACCGGCTCCGGGCGCATCTGCGCAACATGCTGAAAAGGCAGAGTTAATTTTTAATTGTTGTTTTCCTGTAAAAAAATGCCTGGTAGGCCGGTTCTCCATATATGACCGGGCCACATAGAACCCCGCTATGGCCACGCCTGGTCCAGGCCCAGAATGGTATTGCGCTGTAAAGCTCTACAACCTGCTCATATATAACGCTTTATGGAGCGAGAGAAGGAGGGGTATGTTATGCCAAAGCAAGATAATACAGAGAAGAATGGCAAACTCCCCGCAAATATTGAAAGCGCTACCCGAAGTCACGTGGCTGAGAACCTGGCTGCGTGGCAAGCCAATATTATAAGCGCACGGGCTGCCCGTTTGGGCATATCCGTGGGAGAAGCGTCCCAGGTTGAGGGCAAACCTCTGTTTGTCCTGGAAGCTGAAAAACGGGCGCGCATCGAAGGCCGTGATGTGAATGCCATCCTGCAGGAATATTCTGATCAACTGCAACGCTCACAATATCCCACCGCCCAATGTTTAATGCCCGATGAAGTGGCGGAATATGTGGAAGCAGTGCTGCCGAGCCAGCGTCATCAGCATATTCAGGAATGTAATGAGTGCGCCATGCTGGTGGCAGCGGCACAGCCTGAGCCTCGTGAAGCGGCGGCGATGGAAGACGACGATTTTCTGCGAGAGCCTGAGCGGGTGCCAGCCTATGCCGCCGCTGCGGTTGCCATGCCGGCAAGGCGGCAGAGTGAAGGCAGGTTCGGCACGCATGCGCGCCTGTTCTTTCTCGCTAACCTGAAGAAGTGGGGACTGGTAGCGTCACCGGTTCTGGTAATTTTTTTAGCCGATTATCTTTATACCAAGCTAAGAAACGCAGGGACCAGCTGGCCCATTGAGTCTTCCGGCGAGGTATGGTTCCTGGCGGCCTGCGGGCTGTTTTTGTATCTGGTGAGCCTGGTGGGATTTCGCACTGTGCCGCGCTACCGAGGCCTGGCCAACGGATTCATTCTGGCAGCCATCATTTTTGGCTATGCAAGCATTGACGCCCGGGAAAACAGGCGGATTGCTGAGAGCGCCTTTCAATGGAACGGCGCAGCGTCATTAGGCATGACCTCCATCCAGCAGTTACAGAGCACAGGGACGTTTCTGGGACCGCAACACGCGTCAATCCCCGGACATTCGCTGACAGGAAACTCCGGCAGCGTCAATATCGACGTTAAAACATCAGCCGACGAAGCCACCTATGTTGTGACCGCAAGCGAGCTCCCGGGGCAGATTACCGTGGATGTGCATGGAGAAAGTGGATCATTGAAATGGGAAGACGGCGATAAAACCATCAAAAAGGCCGACCTGCTGACTGGCTGGGTGGAGGTAGCCAAGTCCGGCGATTCCGCGGGCGCGGAACCGGAGAAAGAACTGGTGGTGGGCCCGCAGCACTATAAATGTGCAGCGTGCGCCCTGCTGCCGGCCAGCGGCACGCGCATTGTGGCGACGGTGAATCCGGCGACTGCGCGCGTGGAAAATTATCTCGTTATCTCGCAGAAGTCCGTGGTGAAAATCCCTGAGCGCAGGACGGAGAAACAGTGATCTGAAGCAATTAGCCATTGGCCATTAGCAATTAGCCATTGGCAAAAAACTTTGACCGCAGAGGAACAGAAAAAACAGAAAACACTTGCCATACCACTAGGACACGAAGGAAACCGGCAAACGGCTGCCTGCTGAGAACGCAGAGGGAACAACGCGAACAACGCGGAGGGAAACAATGCAGAGGGAAACAACGCAGAGGAACAACGCAGAGGGGACAATGCAGAGAGGACAACGCAGAGGGGACAAAGCAGAGGGAAACAACGCTTTCGTTTTGATCCTTACAAGCGGTGATTTATGCCATCATTGCCACATTCACATTCATCATGACACTCCAGTCCCGCGCCAGCGGGACGGCTGATAGTAGCTCGTCGTTTCAACGACGGGAAAGCGGTACAAGCTCCCAAAGTCCCCTTCAGGGGACGACTGAGATTTAACGCACGCAGGTTTTAGCGTAATGAGATCGCGTGAACAATTCTGCGCGGTCCATCCTACGATGGCTGGTTTTTGCCTGCGTCTGCTCCCTCTTTCTTACCCCATCCGGCGCGAAGCTGATTTGTGCCATAGAGCACCGTGATAAAGAGTCCGAGATCAAGCAGGCTGGGCAGGGTGTGCGTGTAACGGATCAGCGCTGTCACCCATCCGCAGGCAAAAGACACCAGCACAGCGGTGGCGATACGCGAGAAGCTGGGTGTGCCGTCAGGCTCAGAAAACACTCCGCGCCAGAATCCCCAGAAGCCTTTGAAATTTTCATTCATCAGATTTACCTCGGTGGCTGGTTGGTATTGGTTTCAACGCCGAAGTGAAATAGCAACCAGCTACAAAGCAGCCATAGAGCGAATCTTGGCAGCGAATCCCGCACTACCCACGTTAGCGGAACGCCACCGTGCCAGCGGCGAAGTCCAAACGTCTCCAAAACGAAGAAAGAACTGCCGAAGATGGTAAGCCAGATGATCCATGCCCAGCAGGTCCATGCAGGGTACAGCTTGAAGATGTTGTGCATTGAATCCCTCAAAAAATGGAACGTGACGGCGCACACGCCGCCGGCGGCCAGCGCGCCTGCGGTAGCGCCTTTGCTGCCGCGGGTCGCGCCCAGCCAGGCTCCGGCTCCGGCGCAGCCGATTGGCAGCAGAACCCGTCCGGTGCGGCTCCAGAAGTTGCCGCCTTTGCCAAAGCTCTTGAGTTCGCGGATGGTATTGCCCTGCTCCTTGATTGTGTCGTCTTTCGCGGAAAGCTGGATCTTCTGTGCGTCGATGATCGCTAGAAAGTTCTGCTGCTTCTGGCGGCAATCGTCCAGATCAAACCGGCAGGTCTTAAACGCAACATCTGTCTGGTTGATGGCGTCGCGATTGGCCTGCGTATCTGCAACGGCAATCACTGGCTTGCCTAGCGCGTCTGTGGCTGCAACAGTTTGGACTCCAGGCAGCGCGGCCTGAATAATGGCACGTATCTGCGCGGAGTCCGGTTTTGAATTGAGCTGGATTTGCAGATCGGCCAGCTTACGCCTGGTGTCCTGATCGATCTGCTGGTTGCTGGTGGTGGCGGCGTCAGCCTTCAATTGCTCCGTTTTAACCGTGGCCTCATTGGATTTGATCTTCTCCGCAGAGGCCGCAGTAATCGTGGCAAGCTTTACGCGCATGTCAACGTAAGCGCGCACGCCAAACCAACACAGCACCAGCGCGCCGGCAGCCATCAGCAGATGCTTGAGGTGCGCGGTCATGGCAGCAGCTTCTCAATCTTCGCGATGATGAGATTGATTTCTGCGCGGATTTTGGCGGCGTCGGTTTCTGCAGAGCTGTAAAGCCCGACCAGGCGCGCGCGGATGTCGGCGACTTTGGCAAGCAGCGGCGCTTCCACTCTTCTGCCAATGCGATGGATGAAGCCACGGAAACCGTATCCGCAACCCAG
>DAHUXF010000118.1 GCA_027307295.1 Acidobacteriaceae bacterium | reverse complement strand
GTCCATATGCGATCGGTTGGCCAAACGTGGACATCAAAAGGGTGGCATTCCACATTTGGCCAACCGATCGCATATGGACGCGAGACTCTGGCCCTATCTTCCTAAAGAAACCCGCCAGTAAATCCACTGATAAATCCATCAGCGAATCCAAGACCGTGGCCCTCACCAACTGGCGCTTTAATGCCTGGGCCAAATATCCTGACTGGAAGCGCGATAATCTTCTGCCGGAACGAATTGCAAAAAAGCTCAAGGCAAGAACATTTACGCCGGTGGTTGAGCACCACGGCAAGCCGTATCACGTAGTGCTTGAGGGTGGCAGCATTGACGTGAATGGAAAAGGGCTGATGCTTACCACGGAAGAATGCCATCTCAGCAAAGTGCAGCAGAGAAATCCAGGGTTCTCTCAGCGAGCTCTGGAGCAGGTCTTTGCAGATTATCTGGGAGTGGAAAAGGTGATCTGGCTCAACCGTGGGATTGCAGGCGACGACACGCATGGCCATGTGGATGACATTTCGCGTTTCGTCTCCACGGACACGGTGGTAACAGCGATTGAGCGCAACCGGGCTGATATCAATTACAGCCCATTACAGGAAAATCTACGCCGCTTGCGCGCCGCCACTGATCTTCAGGGACGAATGCTGCAGATCGTCGAGTTGCCGCTTCCCCGCCCGGTTATTTTTCGCGGGCAGCGACTGCCGGCCAGCTACGCCAACTTCTATATCGCCAACGGCCTGGTGCTGGCGCCTACTTTCAACGATCCCAGCGACCGGCTCGCGCTGAACATCCTTGCCGGACTTTTTCCAAGCCGGGAAATCGTGGGTATCCATTGCGGCGATTTCATCTGGGGGCTGGGCGCCATTCACTGCATGACGCAGCAGCAACCCGCAGAATAAAACATCAATCCGCTGCCGCCGCAGCGCTTTTGGGCCGGTACTGAAACAACTCCGGATCAGTTTTCTGCAGGCGCTCCAGCGTGTCTTTCCAGACCGCGGGGATTCCGGGCATGGCCGCGATTTCTTTTTTCGCAGTCAGCGCGTGCTCCATCTTAATGGGAATTGGCTTCAGGCCGGTGGCCTGCGCTGCCATGGCCACGGAGATGTTCCGCGCACACATTCCTTCCAGCAGCATCATGCGCGTAAGCGCCACCTGAATATTGGGGCCGGAGGTCAGCGCGCCATGGTTGGGAAGAATTACCGCTGCGTGCCGGGCAATGGCATCCGCAAAAGGCCGCACACGATCTTCTGACGCCGCCGTGCCCGTGTAGTCTTCTTCCACGATTCCCACATCGCCGGCCAGGATGCAGCTCTCCTGGTCAAAAATTTCCGGCACGCGGCGGAATGTTCCCCAGCTTACGGTTGCAGGAGGATGCGTATGCGCCAGCGCTGCGATGTGCGGATTATAACGGTGAATCACCGCGTGCAGAGCGATTGTGTCATTCACGTAGGGGTCCACGGAAGGATCGTGCTCCACAACTTTGCCGTCAAGATCAAAGACGCAGATGTCAGCCGGCCGCAGCGTCCCAAAGGACGGCCCGAAGCGGTTCATCAGCATGCGGTTCTCGCCAATCACCACGCTCAGATGTCCGGCAATTCCGGCGCTCAAGCCGGCACGGTATAACGCTCGCGCTGCACAGCAAATATCAAACTTAAGGGCTTCCACAGGCACAGCCATACGCACCTCCGGAGATTGGGATTTCGGCTTCATCCTAGCGCTTCAACATGTCTTTCCACAACTGCTGTCAAAAAAAACTGCCTGGATACAATCCAGGCAGTGCTGTTGTTGAGCGAGAGTGCGTTGTATGACTTACTTTTTGCGGCGGCCAAGCAAGCCGGTCGCAAGCGATCCCAGGCCCAGGAGCCCCAGCAAAGGCAGAGGAGAAGCAGTTTGCGGCAGTTTCTGTCCATTGGCGCTCTGATCGGCGGCTGCGTTCTGGTCAGAACTTACGTTGCCGGTAGAAGTGTTGCCGGTAGAAGATTTCTGGTCTGCAACTCCACTTGTTGTTGTTGCAGTGCTAGGCGAAGTGCTGCTTGCCGCGGCCGCGTTCTGGTCCGTCGCGCTGGACGAGCTTGGCGTCTGTGCCGGTGGATTTACAGGAGCACTCGCCGCCTGAGTTCCCGCCGGATTATTGGTGGTGGCTGAAGCTGCATTGGCATTGTTTGGGTCGGTTGTCGGCGTAGTGCTGGTGGTAGTTGAGCTTTGGTTCGCAGCACTGGGGTTAGAAGCGCTGGTGTTCGAAGTGCTGGGGTTAGAAGCGCTGGTTGAGGACGCCGCGCTCTGGTCAGTAGCGGTGCTGGAAACAGCAGAACCCGTTGCAGCAGCACCCATGGCTCCCGAGGACGTGTCACTGTTGGAAGCCTGGTTGCTGGTGCACGAATCAGAGATCATATTGACCGAACTGACCTGCACAGAACCGTCACTGGCGCGCGAGCCCTGAATCTGGACCTGATGTCCATCATGGGGCTTCAGCATGGAGCTATCGCCCTGCAGGTTAACGCTCTGGCCGTTGTCTGCTGCAAGAACCCAGTTTCCACCAGACTGCTTCAGGCAGCCCCGCAGGGAAGATTGCTGGTCGCTGCTGCTGGCCGGATTAGCCTGGTTGTTCTGGCCGGTGGTGGATGGAGTGGTGGTAGATGGACTGGGTTGCTGGCTGGGCTGCTGATCAGGTGTGGACCCGCTGCTGCCTGTCTGCGCAAATGCCATGCCGGAAGCCAGCATCAGCGCCAATACAAATTTCTTGTTCATGTCGTTGCTCCTTCTGAAAAAGTAACTTTGCCCGTCGGGCTCGTACGAGCATTTGCTCGCCAACGTCCGCTGAGGTTTTTGGACGCCGATGAGTGTTTAGAGACAAGTTAATAGTCCGGGGTTGACCGGAAATAAAACATAAGCAGACCGGCTGCTCATGTAGAATTTTTGAGGCAACCCGCAACCCCCAGCTATGGATGAGATACAGAAAAGCGCAATAAACACGCCGCCGCAAACAGATGCTGGGTGGATGACCCTGGCCCTGGAACAGGCCCGCCTGGCTGCCGCTGCCGGCGAAGTGCCTGTTGGCGCTTTAGTAATTAAGGAAGGCGAGATCATCGGCCAGGGACACAACAGGAACCTTCTGGGCAATGATCCCACGGCCCACGCTGAAATTGTTGCTCTGCGCCAGGCCGCAGCCCGTGTAGGCAACCATCGTCTCAGCAACTGCACTGTCTATGCCACAATTGAGCCGTGCTCCATGTGCGCGGGAGCCCTGGTCCATGCGCGTATCGCGCGTCTGGTATATGGCGCCAGCGATCCCAAAGCAGGCGCAGTTGGATCGGTGCTGCAGGTGCTCAATCACCCCCGGCTCAATCATCGTTGGGAGATAACAGCGGGAGTGCTGGCAGATAAGTGCTCTGAAATTCTTCAGGAATTTTTTCGCCGCAAGCGGGACCTCATTAAGAATAGTGACTAATAATAGGGACTGAAACGATCAAGAGCAGCAGCCAAAATGGTCCAACTCATCAGGCAGAAAAAGGTATGGGTTCTATTGAATCCGGTGACGGGTGTACTCTTAGTCCAGTAAACTTTGTCTGGAAGCACCATCTATGGACCAAAAATCCCTCGATCAATTCAAAAAAATACTTCAAGCACGGCTCATCGAACTGCAGCGAAGCACCCTTCAGGCGCGACACGAAGGCCGCATCGTTGAATCGAACGACTCGAAAGACGAAGGCGACCGGGCCGTTAGTTCGCTGACCAAGGACATGCTCTTTCGCCAAAGCTCTCAGAACGCGGCGATGTTGAATGCCATTAAATCTGCCCTGGGGCGGATCGAAAACACAACCTTTGGGCTATGTTTGAACTGCGAACAGGAAATCAACCTGAGCAGGCTGAAGGCCCTTCCCTGGGTGCGATATTGCATAACATGCCAGGAGCTCATGGAAGAACAGAAGTGATTGGCTCTGTGAAAGCAAGCGCGGAGGCGCAGGGAAAACATGCTTGTGAGAAAAATTCCAGACTGCACTGCCATAGTGTCGTGCTTTTATAGATTCCCGGATTTAAAGCGATTTTAAGATTGGCGTACTCTTTCTCAAAATTCGTCCTCCCGACGGCCGTTAAGCGAGCGCGCGCCGTCATCAGCGCGCGAGTAGGCCAGAGGGCCTTGGGCTTCCATTCGACGGGTCTGCGGCAATCATAAAGCCGCTATAAGATTCACGCATTTTCGCGTTCGATCGTTCGTGGCCAATTCCTTCGTGATCTGCATGCATCTGTGCAATATGCGGCGAAGAAAGGTACACCAGCCTTGCAACGGCTTTAGCGGTCAGCGGTAGCAGCGGCTTGGAAAGGAACTGCTTCTCCCAGTGTTTTTTTCAATAACTGGGCGAACAGCGAAACATGGGGTTCGATCAGCATTATATTCAGGTCTCCATCGGACGGCCCCAGGGCCACGGTAAAATTCTTTGCGAACAGGCCCCAGTCCAGGGGTCGGTCTTCAAGAAGCGAGTCCGGCTCATCATTTGGCATGAGCATGTGAACTGGAAACGCAGCGGCTTTGGGCTGGTAAGCCTTGAAGGCGTCCACTGTCGTCTCCATCAGGCGTACGCGCAATGGATCGTGGCGTTCGCGTTCCCGGTGCGCTCGCCGTTCCGCAGCCCGTTCGCGCAGGTATTGTGACCATTCACTTGGCCGTCTCTGTCCCAGCGCGGAGCCATGCCGCAGGAAACGTCCCGCAATATTTACCACGGCAGCCTGGGCCCGGTAGCGGGGAGCTAACGCCGTTGGACACGGTGAGCCAAACAGTACCAGCAAACTCACTTGGTGGCCGCTTGCCGTGAGTTGCTGGGCCAGTTCGAAGGCAATGGAGCCTCCCACGCAAAATCCACCCAGCAGATACGGCCCTTGCGGTTGTGCTGCCACTATGTCACGGGCAAATACCGCAGCGATTTCTTCAATGCTGGTTAAGGGATCCTGTCCGGGTTCCATGCCTGGGGCCTGCAAGGCAAAAAACGGTTGATCCGTACCCAGGTGACGCGCCAGATCGACATAGCAAAAAATATCCCCATTATGACCGGGCACTGCAAACAAAGGCCGCCGAGCGCCCCGCGGTTGGATAGGCACCACTGAGGAGCTACCACCGCCATCCGCACTTGCCGCTGACCGCAAAAAAGCAATGATCTCCGCCTTCCGCGCGCTCAAGTGGTCGCGCACCTCACCCATCAGAACCTGCTCCGGCCCGGTGCAACGCAGCCGGTCGTCTTCCAACCAGACCTTCACACCGGACTGCTTTAACTTATGCAGGAATTCGAAGGTGCTCATATCTCAATTTCCACCTGTGGGCCGGAAGGTCCCGCCACGCCGGCGGCGTGGGTTTCACTCCCCGTCCACAACTTTGACTCAAGGAGCGCGGCCAAACCGGAAATCGTGGGTGTGCGAAAAATATGATGCTGTGGAAGTTGAATGCCGAAGGCCGAACGAATCCGTGCCATCAGTCTCGCCGCCAGTATGGAGTGTCCGCCGAGGTCGAAGAAACTTTCATGAATGCCCACCTTTTCGACTTTCAGCAGCGACTCCCAAATTTTGGCCAGTGTGATCTGCGTGGGAGTCTCAGGCGGAGTCGAATGCCGCGTCTTTCGCGCCATTCCCAAACCCAGCGCAGGTAGTGCGTTGCGATCAAGCTTGCCGTTAGGCGTGGTGGGTATTGCGTCAACCACCACGAACGCAGCCGGGACCATATATTCCGGCAAGGTCTGCAGCAACTCTCCACGCAGTTCCGCAGGCGTTAAAAGCACTCCGAGCACCGGCACCAGGTAGGCGATGATGTTCTGGTCATCACCATCATCATGGACGATCACGGCTGCCTGTAAAACGTCGGGGATGGATTGCAGGGCATGCTCAATTTCGCCCAATTCAACGCGGAAACCGCGGATTTTCACCTGGTCGTCATCGCGCCCCAGCAATTCCACACTGCCATCAGGCCGATAGCGGGCGCGGTCACCGGTTTTGTAGATGCGTCCTTCGCCAAACGGGTTCGGCACAAAACGTTCCTGCGTAAGTTGCGGACGCTTGAGATAGCCTCGCGCTACGCCATCGCCCCCGATGAACAACTCGCCCGGAGCGCCTATCGGCGCGGGCTTCATGTGCGCACCAAGAATATAGAACGTGGTATTGGCGATAGGCTGCCCAACTGTGACCGGCTGGCCATCGGCTTCAATCCTGGCAGCCGACGACCAAACGGTGGTTTCGGTGGGGCCGTAGACGTTCCACAACGTGCCGCAACGTGACAGAAGCTGGTCCGCCAGTTCACGCGACATCTTTTCGCCGCCGCACAAAAGCTGCAATTTCGGCAGGCCTTTCCATCCGGCATCCAGAAGCATGCGGTAGCGGACCGGCGTTGCCTGATAGATGGTAGCCCCGCTCGTTTCCAGCAAGGCCATCAGAGACATTGGGTCCTGCGCCTGTTCATCGGTAGCAATCACCAACCTGGAACCAGCTTGAATGGGCGTGAACAGCTCCAGCACATGGATATCGAACGACAGCGTGGTCGTGGCCACCAGAACATCGTCAGGCCCGAAGTGCAGCAGTTCCTGAAAACTATGGACCACGTTGGTGACGCCGCGATGGAGAACCTCCACACCCTTGGGCTTGCCGGTCGAACCGGAGGTGTAAATCACATACGCCAGGTTGTCGAGTGTGGCTCGGTGGCCAATGTTTTCAGTCTTGCATTCGGTTACATCGTCAAGGAACAAAACTTTGGCCTGATGTTCTGGCAAAGCGGCTTCCAGGCTACGCTGCGAAATGAGTAAAGGAACGCCAGCATCTTCCAGGATGAAGGCTACGCGGTCGGCTGGGTAGCGTAAATCGATTGGCAAATACGCCGCTCCGGCCTTCAGTATCCCCAGCAGGCCCACCATCATCCCGACGCTGCGCTCCATACACAGAGCCACCAGAACATCCGGCCCCGCGCCCATGGCGATTAAACGCTCCGCCACCGCGTTGGCGCGGCCATTGAGTTCGGCATAGGTCAAGGACACATCATCGCTGGTCACAGCGATCGCATGCGGCATTCGCTCCACCTGCCGTTCGAACCGATATTGAACGCATTCGTCGATTTGCCAGATTTCCCGGCGCGGCGAGAGCAGTTCACGCTCCTGCTCCGGCGTCATCAAACGCAAGTCCGCCACTTTTTGGTTGGGGTCTGCACAAATGGATGCCAGCAGCGTCTCAAAATTTTCCAGCCAGCGCTGGACGGTGGCTGGTTGCAGGATGGCCGTGCTGTGGATGCATTCGGCAAACACCGCAGTGGCTGTTTTAAGGATGTTGAATTCCAAATCAAAAGTGGCAAATTTCTTTGGAGAAGGCAACAATTCTGCTTCCACGCTGCGGAAGCAAAACGGCGCGGTCACCTGGTCAGAATTGAAAGTCACGGGAACCAGAGGGTTGCGGCTGGGGTCGCGCGGCAAATTGAGAGAGCGCACCAGCGAGCCGAAGGAAAGAGATTGATGATCAAACGCATCTAACAGCTGCTTGCGGGCCGCCTTCAAGTGCTCTGCAAATGTCCCTTCCGGGTTGATGCTTGCACGGACCGGCAAGACGTTCGTCCCATGACCAACCATGGTGGCGGCGTTTGTGTTGGATGCCTGGGCGGCCACGACGGCGCCCAGAACAAAATCATCCTGGCCCGTCAGGCGGTAAATCAGCACTTGCATGGCAGAGAACAGCATCGCGTAGACGGTACAACCGTTTTGCGCAGCCACGCGCGCAACGTCACGAGAGAGCGCCTCCGGTATCTCCCGCCGCTGGCGCTCTGCCGCATACGACTTCACAGGTTTGCGCAAAGCATCCAGGGGGAGTTCTAGCGGTTCAATAGGCGTGGCAAACTGCGCTTTCCAATATTGCTCTGCCTGGACGGCTTGTTGAAGCTGCTCCGGTTCGTTCTG
>DAHUXF010000117.1 GCA_027307295.1 Acidobacteriaceae bacterium | reverse complement strand
CGCTTGCGGCGTTCTGATTCTTCGAGCTGACGAACACCACGACCATATGGGCGCAGGCGAGCAACTGGGAAACGTTTCCTTTCCTACCTCCTGTGCTGCGGCAGTGCAAAAATCGTTTGAACGCGGCGTGGCGCTCCTGCACTCATTTGAATATGAGCTCGCGGAAAAGCAATTTAAGGACGTTGCCGGAAAAGACGCGACGTGCGCCATGGCTGACTGGGGCCAGGCGATGAGCCTGTACCACCAACTCTGGAGCCGTCCCTCAAAAGTGGATATTGCGCACGCCAGTGGCTTGCTGAAGCATGCCCAGGAACTTAAGCCGAAGACCGAGCGCGAACATGAATATATCAGCGCTCTGGCTGTTTTCTATCGTAACTCCGACAAACTAGACCATGACCAGCGGGCAGACGCCTATGCCACAGCAATGGACGAATTGTACCGGCACAATCCCAAAGATCGCGAAGCGGCGGTATTTTATGCTCTGGCGTTACTTGGCTCCGGCCATGAAAATGACACAACACTCGCCAACCAACGCAAAGCAGTGTCGATTCTGAATGGGCTTTTTGAACAGGATCCAGGGCATCCTGGTATCGCTCACTACATTATTCATGCGTGTGACAATCCGGCCATGGCCAGCCTGGGACTCGCTGCAGCACGCAAATATGCCAGTATTGCGCCCTCTTCTCCCCACGCCGTACACATGCCCTCTCATATCTTCGCTCGCCTGGGACTTTGGCAGGACGACATTCAATCCAATGAGGCTGCCCTGCGTGCCGTTGAGAAAATGGGAGATATGCATGTGCATCTGATGCATCACAAGATGCACTCTCTGGATTTTCTTGAGTCCGCATATTTGCAGACTGGCGATGACAGGAAAGCCAAGGCCGAATGGGACACCTTGCTGACAATACGTAGCGAGGACGTTGAGGAAGAGTTTCAGGACTACTACTATGCTATGCGCGCAGGCTTTGCTGCCCGGTACATGCTGGAACGGCGGCAATGGCAGGAAGCCCTGGCTCTTCAGCCACCAGAGGGCGCAAGTCCCTTTGTCCGGGCACTCACCTTCTGGGCACATGCTGTGGCAGCCGGACATATGCATAATGCGGTGGCGGCCCAGATAGCTACCGACCAATTCGATGCCCTGGTCGAAGCAACCAGAAAATCAGATAAACCTCATCAGGTCTCTGCCATGAGCAATACTCATGATGAGGCCCATGCTTGGCTCGCTTTTGCCCAGGGCAAAAACGAAGGCGCTCTGCAATTGCTCCGGGCGGTCGCTGACAAACAGGACAAGATTGGCAAAGGTGAAACCGAAACGCCAGCACGGGAGATGCTGGCTGACATGCTGCTTGAGATGAACCACCCGCAGGAGGCGCTGGCCGAATATGAGATCTCACTTAAGACCGATCCCAACAGGTTCAACGGTTTATTCGGGGCGGCGCGAGCCGCAGAAATGGCCCATCACAAAGAGAAGGCTTCAACCTATTACACGCAGTTAGTGGAAAACTGCAAAGGCATCGAGTCCGACCGCCCGGAGTTAGTCAAAGCAAGAACCTTAGTTGCGAAGAGATAGCCGCCTGTTGACATTAAATTCTAAATAGGCTGCCAGACATCAGTCCATGTGGGCTGCTTTCACGATCCATTGCCGGCTACCAGTCTGGCGGCTTTTCTAAATATTCCCAGAAACATTTTCTCGGTCAATTTTCCGGTTAATGTGTTTTGCAGCGACGGGTGATAGGAACAAAGCAGGGTGCGTCCGCTGGCGAGCCGGTATGTCTCGCCGTGTCCGAATTGAAAGCCGGCTTTTGATTTCAGTTCGCCTCGCCGTTTGAGATAGTTCATGTAGGCGTCAAAGGCAATTTTGCCCATCACAACCACTACTTTCACTTCAGTCAGCAAGGCAAATTCGCGGTCCAGGTGCTCTGCGCAGTTGGCGATTTCTTGTGGCGCCGGCTTATTTTCCGGCGGCGCGCAGCGGATCGCCGCGGTAATGTACGCGTCATGCAGATAAAGGCCATCGTCACGGTGTGAGGCAACAGGTTGCGAAGCGAAGCCTGCCTTGTGGAGCACGGGATACATGAAGTTACCGGAACCGTCCCCAGTAAAGGGGCGGCCTGTGCGGTTGGAGCCATGCGCTCCTGGGGCCAGCCCCAGGATGAGAAGCCTTGCTTTAGGATCACCAAAACCGGGCACTGGCCTGGCCCAATATTCCCAGTCCAGATAAGCACGGCGCTTGATCTCGCCAATCTTGCGGCAATAGGAGATCAACCGCGGGCAGCGGGTGCAGGCAGTAATTTCCCGATTCAGGTCTGCCAGAGTTTCGCCATCGGCAGACGGCGTAGATGGCTTCACTGACCCTGGCTTGAGCTTCCTGCTTCCCGGACTTTGCAGCTCCGTGGACATTAAGACAGTTTAGCAGCAGGGCCCGAAACGCATGTGTGGTGGTCCCTCTCCATGAGGGTAGCTAAGGCGTCCAAAAAAGCCTCCGGTCCATCCAGAGGGTTAATATGCAACTCTGAATTGTCCTCTGCCATCTGGTCATAGGGATCCAATACCAGAGTGGGCACGTGACGAGTATGTCCTTCAGAACATAAACGCCGCCGTTCTGGCAGGGGAATAGTATTGGCGATCACAATGGCACAAACATGACGAACACGAAGAATCTCAAGAGCAGATTCGACACAAGAGACAGGGATGACCCCATATCCGGCGTGTGCCAGCACAGCGTTCCTGATAGGAGCCAAAACCCGTTCTGCAGAAATTGAAAGGACTGCTGGGCGCATATTATCCTGTCGATTGCAGCTAGATTTCAGCTTAGGTTGTTTGCAGTATTGACTCCGTGTTACGGCGAAAGCAAGTAAAAAAAGACTTAATTATCCACAGCATAGGCATCATCATTCGGAGCAGCTTCCAAGATAAAAGAGTTCTAATATGACTTCTCTGTTACTCAAGCTTCACATGCGGGTTGATTCTCCTTGAATGAACTCCTGCACAAATCACGCAGCGGTATTTGTTGCGTTTCATTTTTCCGGACAAACAACTTACAATTCCTTACCTTTGTAAACCCGGATTCATCCGATATCATGTTTTAATAAGATTGAAGAACTTTAATCACAATGTTTTGGCTGGTTTGATTCTGCGCCACAAAAGATGGCGCAAAGAGTAAAAGCTTGATTTGCAAGGCTTGCAGCATGATATTTAAAACGATAGTCAGCGCGCTCGTGCTGGTGGCGGTGTTCTCCTCATCCGCGGGCACAGAAACGCCGGCTTCAACAATGCCTTCCGTGGAATCAATTTTGGATGGCAGCTTCCACCTGATGTACGACTTGAAATTCGATGAAGCTTTGCACAGCGTGGAATACGCCAAGACTATCGATAGAAATGACCCGCTGCCCTGGGCAGCACAAGCCTGCGCCGTATTGTTCCGGGAATTTGACCGGTTGCACATTCTGCGCAGTGATGTCTTTGCCTCAGATGACGGATTTGCCAACCGTCCTGCTTATAGCTGGGTGCCCGACCATAAAAGGCAATTCGACGAAGCGACCGATGGCGCAGAGAAAATCGCACAGGGCAGGCTGGCGCAAGACAAGCGGGACATCAAGTCGCTCTTTACTCTGGCCCTGGTTGCCGGACTGCGCGGTGATGACAGCGCCATGATCACCAAGCACAACATGAAGGCCCTTTCCTATATCAAGACGGCCGCATCCTATACGGAGAAATTGCTGGCTCTTTCTCCTGATTTCTATGACGCCTATGTCGGTATGGGCCTGGCAAAATACATTGTGGGGGCCAAACCGGCCCCGGTGCGATGGATCCTCCGCATAGGAGGCATTCAGGGAGATCAGGATGCTGGATTAAAAGATCTGACCATGGCTGCGCAACACGGACGGTATCTGGCGCCATTCGCGCGAATTGTATTAATCTTTGATGAAATCAGGCACAATAAAAAAGACGACGCCCGTAAAAAACTGGCAGTGCTGCATGAGCAGTACCCGGGTAATTCGCTGTTTGTGGATGAGATGGCAAAGTGTGACAATCCCCCGTCCATGTCTGGCCCGTAACGTCATCAAGACGAGCAAACACAGCATTGTCAAACGATCACGTCTGCACTGCTTTTGATGCGCCCTCGCCACATAGAATCGAAACGCAAGAATCCCGCTATCCTGCGATCTAATTAGATGATCTTCAGTATTGCTTCCCCGGCATGAAATCGCGGGGTGTGATTTAGGAAAAGCTGGTCATGGAAGTTAATTTAACAGGCGGTAGTGCAGAGACTGAATGTCGGATAAGAGAATAGCGATCATTGGAGCTGGCATCGGAGGAGTGGCAGCGGGCGTGGCGCTCCATCAGGCTGGCTTTGACGTAAGGATCTTTGAAAAGGCCGGCGAGTTGCGCGAAGCCGGCGCAGGCATGAGCCTGTGGCCCAATGGCACTGGAGTATTGCAGCAGTTGGGTTTGCTTCCGGCGGTCGCAAGCCGGGGCCAGGGCGGAGCGCAGTTTCTGGTGCGCTCTCAGGCGGGCGATATTCTGATGGCAATAAGAACCGCCGAGGCCGAGACGCCGACGATTTGTATCCACCGGGCTCACTTATTGCGCATTCTTGCCGATGCGCTTCCCCCGAGATGTCTTTCTGTGGGACATGACCTGGCTTCCGTGCACTTTACCGGCACCAAAGTGGATTTGCAGTTCACCCATGGCGAGCGCATTCCCTGCGATGGCGTGGTGGGGGCTGATGGCATCCATTCACAGATACGGATCGACTTGGCCTACCCTAATAAGCCCGTCTACCGGGGCTATGCCATTTTTCGCGGCATCGTTGATACCCCTGCCAACTTCTCTCCCGGCCACAATAGCGAAACCTGGGGCGAGGGCAGCCGTTTTGGGATTCTGTCCATTGGCAGCAATAAACTTTGCTGGTATGCCACGGTGAATTCGCCTGCCCGCCCTTTAAGGACCGACTGGCCTAAAGAGCGACTCCAGCAGATCTTCAGCAAATGGCACCATCCAATTCCTGAACTGCTTGCGGCTACCGAACCTTCAGACATCATGCTGAACGGCGCCTGCGATCAATACCCTGCACGCGCGTGGAGCAATGGCCCAATAACTTTGATGGGAGATGCCTCGCATGCGCTCACGCCGAATCTTGGACAGGGAGCATGCATGGCGCTGGAAGATGCCCTGGCCCTGGCCAATTGTCTGCGACAAAAGACCAGTGTCTCTGAAGGCTTTCGTTTGTATGAAGCAAAACGCTTCGCGCGTGTCCGCAACGCGATCCTGCGTTCCCGCTGGCTGGGGGAAATTGGACAGTGGGAAAACCGTGCGCTGGTAAAAGTGCGAACTGCCGTCACAAGAATCCTGCCCGGACGCTTGTTTGAATGCCATTCCACATCCGCGCAGCTCATGGCGCTGCTGGGTGGCCATCTGCAGGAAAGCACGGAAGCCTAAGTCTTTTCAACGCGCAAAAATATATAATGTTTAAGCGATCATACGCCGGGCCGGATAACTCCCTGACCTGTGTTACTCCACCGTTATGTTGACCCTGTGCACGCCGTTCCACTCGTATCCATTGGGGTTCCAGAAGATAGAACCGTCGAGTGGCTGGCTGCAGCCAAGTGCATCCACGGCCCGGCACCACACCTGATAAGCCCCGCGTTTGAGTTCCGCATGAATCGTCCAAGGATGCCATGCATAAGGACTGGCGGACGTATGCAGCGTGGCCTGGTTCCAGCTATGGCCATGGTCGAAAGACACCAGCAACGTTTCCAGCGGGACCGATCCGTCATTAAAAGCTACGCCACTGAAGAGGTGTCTACCGGCTGGCAGCGGTGCCTCTGGCAGGGGATTGAAGATAAAGCTCATGAGGCGGAGCTTCCATGTAGGAACGCTGTTTTCCATGGTAAACGTGAATTGCTCTCCAGGCTTAAGGATCTCCCTGGGAACACGGTATTCCGTTGCATGGTAAAAATTGTTTGACTCTGTTGTCTCAAAGCTCAACCGGCGAAGCCACTTCACGTGCATGGTGCCATAGAAACCCGGGGTTACCAGCCGCACAGGCCCGCCATGGATGGCAGGCAGCGGTTCACCGTTGAGTTTCAAAGCAAGGATGGATTTCTCCAGGACATCCCTCAGCGGCAGACTGTGCTCGAAGTCCGGCGATCTCTGGTCATCCGCAACATCTTTGCCCTGGGCGTTCAGGAATCGCGCTTCGCGATCAATTGTAACGTTGTGTTGTCTGAGTACAGCCGACAGCGGCACGCCCGAGAACCGGACATTGCCGATGCCACCCTGCCCCCAGGGCGTGCCATGGATGGGAAAAGCCTCCGAGAACTTTGAGCGTCCATTGCCCGAGCACTGGAGCACCATTTCATATTCAATCTGTTCCATTTTGCTCAGCTCTTCACCGCCGATCAGGACCGAATGGTCGATCAGCCCGGACAATTCAATTTCCCAGTTGGCGAGCGGCAATGGATTGAGGGTCAAGCCCTCAGGCATGTGATGAACGTTTCTGACAAAGAGCAGGTCCTTAGGCGTGACAGCGTGGCCAGCGAGCAAATTGTGCGGGGTTTCCAGCACCAGCGGCGCTTCTGAAAGAATGCCCAGCCGCTTATCTTTCCCTTCGATCCGGTCTACGGCTACTGCACTGCGCACTTTCATGGAACTTGCAATCCTTGTGCGTGGCTAACAAAATCTTTCAGTTTATGCCACTGACGGACGTATCGCTTTCAACTCCGTACGGGCAAGAGGTTCGTCAGGTTTCATCCAATACGCCATAATAGCGCCGAAGAACAACAGCCCAATGCTCCCCAGGAATGGCAGGTCCCAGTTATTGGTCTTCTGAATCACGTAGCCCGCCACCAGCGGTGATACAGCTGCCGCCAACGCCGATCCTATATTCATCAGTCCGCTGGCTGACCCGGAGAAACGTGGAGCAATGTCCATGGGAATCGCCCAGAATGGGCCGATGGTAGATTCAGCAAAAAAGAATGCCGCGCTCAGGCAGATGGCAACGGTGGTTAAATTATGCGACCGCAGCACAGGAATCATGAACAGCAATGACAGCAGAAAGCCAGCGATCACCGGGTTTCGCCGCGCTTTGTTGCGGTCCCCTGTCTTAATGAGGATTCTATCGCTCACCAGGCCGCCTACCGTGTCGCCAATCACTCCAGCCAGGAACACGCCGCTGGAAAACAACGCGGAATGTCTCAGGTTGAGCTTGTAACCATGGAAAAAGAAAGAAGGCAGCCACGTCAGATAGAGCCACAGCGTCCAGCCATAGCAGAAATAGACCAACGTGACCGAGGCCATCCGCTTGGTCAGAGCCAACCAGGGCACAGGATCATTTCTTCTTTCACTCCGTGAAGTGTAATCCGGCAGCCCAGCCAGCTCCTGCTGTGTGATGCCGTGATGAGTCGCGGGATCATCACGGAAATAGAACCACCACACCAGTGACAAAACCAGACTGACGCCCCCGAGAACAACAAAAGACATCCGCCAGCTAGTGAATTTGATCAGAAACGCGACCAGCGGTGGAGTGATGAAATTTCCCAGCCGGGCAAAAGCATGGGTGATGCCCTGTGCAGAACCGCGCTTTTCCGCCGGCAGCCAGTCCGCCAGCGCCCGTGTGGCTGTGGGAAAAGTTGCGCCTTCTCCCAGTCCCAGCAAAATACGGCACAGGATCAACGCCGTAAAGCTGCCTATCAACCCGGTAAGGATCGTTGCACCAGCCCAGATCACTCCGCAAACGGTCAGCGCCAGGCGCGCCCCAAAGCGGTCACTGAGCCATCCTCCCCATACCTGTAATGCCAGATAAGCCCAGCCAAATGCCGAGAACACCCAGCCCAGCTGCGCAGTATTGAGATGTAGCTCTCTCTGCAAATCGGGTCCGGCGGTGTTCACGTTGATGCGGT
>DAHUXF010000116.1 GCA_027307295.1 Acidobacteriaceae bacterium | reverse complement strand
TGGAAGCACAGGGTTTCAGGTTTGCAGAACCACGGCCAGCCTAGAGCTAGTGGCAATCCATATCAGAATTGGTTAGCGAAGGACTCTGCCGGACTCGTGCCCGGGCTGAGTCTGCGGGATGGCGCGGCAGCCCAGAAGCTGCTTGACGAGATCCAGAGATCGGTCATCAAGATCTCAAACCGGCACGAAGAATCGTTTCAAAGTAGCCCAGCAACGCTATAGGAGGCACCGTGGAATTGCGTTTAGCTGTAGCCGGAATCGGCAACAACATTGCCGCATTGATACAAGGTAAATATTTTTATCAGGCATTTGAGAAGACCCGCCGCGAAGGAGAAGCTTTGCCAGGAATCAAGCGGGAAATCATCGGCGGGGTTCGTCCTTATGATTTCAACGTTTGCGCCTGCTTTGATGTTCATCCGGGGAAAATCGGCACAGATGTCTCACAAGCTATTTTTTGCCCTCCGAACTGCTATCCCGACCTGCGGGTCAACGTTCCTCATCAGGGCGTGTCTGTGGTGGAAGGCCTCACCCTGGCTGGGGGCGAGTTGCAGGGAATGGAGCAGGTGATCCGTGAATTGCGGCGGACCCGGCCAGATGTGCTCCTTTATAGCCTACCCACAGGGTTGCAATGGGCGGCAGACGGTTACAGCCTCTGCTGTCTTGAAGCCGGGGTAAGCTTCGTGAATTGCACTCCGGAAATCGTGGCCCGCAATCCGGAACGGATGGCGGCCTTCCAGCGCAAGAAGCTTGCTCTCCTGGGAGACGACCTGGCAAGCCATATCGGAGCGTCTGTTGTACATTCAGCGCTCCTTGAATTGATCCTCAAGCGCGGCCTTGACCTGGTAAGGTCCTATCAGATCAACATTGGCGGAAATTCCGACTTTGAAAATCTGTTTGTGAACGGGAAGAGTAAGGCCGCGTCCAAGAAAAACGCCATCGCGCACCTTACAGGCAAGGCTCTTGATCAGGTTGAGATCATCCCTTCAGGCGGTTTTGTCTCCCAGCTCAAAGACGAGAAAGTGGCTATGATCAGTATTGAAGGACGTGGCTGGGCAGGAACACCTTTCACCATTGATCTCAAGTTGAAGGTGCAGGATTCCAGCAATGCCGCCGGAGTTATCATTGACCTGATCCGGTTCGCGGCCGCCAGCATGAGAGATGGCATCGATCCTTATGCAGAAGCTGACTCGCTGCTAAAGTCGCCGCCCAAGGTGGCGCAATTTGCGCACACTCAGTCGCACAGCGGACCAAATTCCAACGGGAGCAAACCATCTGTATGCACAGCGCCAACGGGACAGTAACCTCCCGCGAATTCCTGAAGAAGGTTATCCAGCGCCTGGCCAGGCGTGAGAACCTGACTGCAGACGAAGCTACCAGGCTGATGGAAATCTTCATCGCCGGAGATTTCGAGCATGTGCAGCTTGGATGCATCATCATGGGGCTCAGGCTGAAGAGGGAGACTCCCGAGGAACTGAAAGGGCTTCTATTGCCGTACCGGCGTGCCGCTCAGCGAATCGAGGTTCCGGAGCGCTACAATTTTGTTGATTTGTGCGGCACTGGCGGTGATGGACCCAGCGCCGATATGTTCAACATCTCCACCACCGCAGCTTTTGTGGCCTGCGGGGCAGGCGTGCCAATCGTGAAGCATGGCACAAGCGCCGTCTCCAGCCAGTCTGGCAGCTCTGACGTGCTGGCGGCCCTTGGCATTCAGCCAACGCTCACCAGCGAAGACGTGAAATACCGGCTGGAAAATGGCGGCATCGCCTACCTGCATGGGCCGGCTCTCAACTCCGCCATGCGCAACGTGATTGCGCCACGGCATGCTTCCGGCATGCGCTCATTCTTCAACCTGCTGGGCCCCATGTCTAATCCCGCGCGGCCTAAACGGCAGATAATAGGCATCTATAGCCAGGACTATACCGAAATTGTGGCGCAGACCCTGGCGATGGTGGGCTCTGAGCGTGTCATGGTTGTCTCCGCAGACGATGGCCTGGATGAACTATCCACTCATGTTCCCACCAAGGTAAGCGAACTCAAGGACGGCAAGGTCCATACCTATATGTTCAACCCATCCGAGTACGGTTTTTCGACCATGAACTATAGTGAAGTGGCGGGGGACAATCCTGAATTCAATGCCCGGAAGATGGTTGACATTCTCCAGGGCAAGGTCCGGGGTTGCGCGCTTGACCTGGTGGCACTGAACGCGGCCGCAGTGATCATGGTAGGAGGATTGGCCGAGACGATTGGTCAAGCGCTGGAATTGGCTCGCAACAGTATTGAGCAGGGGAAGGCCTTCGCAGCTCTTGAACGCTCCAGAAAGGCGAGAGGCGCTGTGACGACCTAGCGTGCGTTCGCTGTCTTTTCATGACACAGATACTGGCCAAAACCGAAGATTGTGGCGACCTGTTTGCTCAATTTTTCAAAGAGCTTGGAGGCGACTATTGTTACTATCGCCCCGACGACCCAGCAGCTACCAGGCGTGAGGTGGATGGATTACTGAATCTGGTGGGCTCCAAAATGGGCATGTGGCTTGATGTCTGCTGCGGCTACGGCCGGCACGCCCTTGAACTGGCGCGGCGCGGATGGCATGTGTGGGGCTTGGATGTGTCAACCGACCTGGTGGCATTAGCCAAGGAACACGCTGCATCAGCCGGATTGAACGCGAGGTTCAGCGTTGGTGACATGCGCCGTGCAGATCAATTCAATGCGCTTCAATCTCCCCTGAACTTCAATATAGCCAGCATCCTTGGCACATCATTTGGATTATGTTGTGACCTTGAGGCCGATGCGGCAGTTTTGGAGAATCTGGCTCAAGTCGTGCGCCCGGGCGGCCAGGTTGTCTTGGAATTGTTTAATCGGACATTTGAAGAACGGTCCATCGGCGAGGGGACACACGAATCCAGAAAAACCCTCAATGGCCAGTTTGAGCGCTGGAGATGGATTGACCGGAGTACAGGCTGTAAGCGCATCAAGGTCATTTATACAGGGGTGACCGGAACAGCCCATCTTGACAGCGTGCTGATGGTATATACCCGGGATCAGATTGAAGAGATGGCGCACCGGGCAGGCCTGGAGGTTGCTGGTTTCAAAGGAGACTTTGATCTTCAGGAGTTTGATCCGGAGAGTTCCCGGCGAATGCTGGCTTTATTAGTGAAGGCATAATAGAGGAAACGAGATGCTGCCCGGCTTTAAAAGGATTGCAATTTTTGCGTATGAGGGCATGGACGAGGGTGATTTCACCGGTGTCTATGGCCCGTTGGCCAAAGCGGCACAAAGCCTGGAAGGACGGAAACTGTTGGCGCTTTCGGTCTTCACGCTGGACGATACGGTTCGCACGAGCGGCGGTCTGGTAATAGGTTTTGCCTTGCCACCGGTCCGGGATCTCCAGTCTGAAGACATTCTGGTGTTGCCTGGAGGCTCTGCAGCCAGAAGCAAGGCTCCTGCGGATGCGGCGGCTGATGAGATCAAGAAGTTCTGGGCGCTTCAACGGCCAGTCTATGCCGTATGTTCGGGCGTTTTTCTGCTCGCGCACCTGGGACTGCTGAATGGCTGGCGGGCCGCCGTTCATCATAATCATCATGCGGAATTGGAAAGAATTGCAGGCTGCCGGACCACTGAGGGCCTGACCAAGGACGGAATGCTGACGACTATCGGCGGCATCCAGTCCAATCCTGGTACGAAGGCAACGCGGATTGCCTACGAGATTCTGGAAACCTTCTTTCCATCATTGCTGGAAATAGTAGCTGATAGAATGGAAGTGCCTGCGAGCACCTCTTCGGCAGCCAGCTGACTGCTGCTACAAGCTAAGATTTGAACGAGAAGCAATCAGTGACTATCTTTGATGTAGGATCGGAAAATCCGGCTGAAGGGCATACGTTGACCCGGACGTTGCTGAGACGTCCGGGGACAAAACGTGGACACTATCGCCTGCATCGGTTTCAAAACTGCAACCAGTTCATCGAAATCAGCCATTTCCTGGAAGGACCTGCCTCCATTATCTTTCAGCCGGGCGGGCCGATTGGCGAGCGGGTGATCACGCTCGGCCTTCTGGCAGATGCGCTGAAACGATGCGGCGCAGGGCCAGTAACCTGCATACTGCCTTATCTCGAATACAGCCGGAGCAATATCCTGGAAGACACCCGAAATGCGCTGGGCGCCAAGGTATTCATCGATCTGCTCTGCGCCACAGCTGTAGATCGTTTTGTGGTTTTTGACCTGCATGAACCCGGAACCATAGGGATGTTTTCAAAGCCGGTCCAAGCTTTATCCGTTATTCCTCTGTTGCTCCGGTCATTGACCAGTTCCCCGGACTCGTTTCACATGGTGATTTCCCCCGATGCGGGAAGGTATAAACAGGCCAGGATCCTCGCTAAGGGACTTGCTGTTCCGCTTGACCTGCTCCTCAAGGAGAGATCTGGTCATGCCGAAGCCAGCACACTGGTACCCGTTGTTGTCAGGGGCGGCCATCTGGCGGGACGAAATGTAGTGGTGTTTGATGATGAAATCCTCACCGGAACCACGATAGTTCATGTGGTGGAAGAGTTACTGAGTGCCGGCGTCTCTTCCATCGATATCGCTGTGATTCATCCGCGATTCGGTGCAGATTTTCTTCCTCAGATATTCAGTAAATATCCAGGGTTACGGTCCCTGATCACTACCAACCTGGGTGATGGACAATCATGGCTGACCGAGACTGGACTGCCGGTACAGGTGATTGATGCTTCCGCGCTCTTGACGAATACTGTTCCGAATCCTGCAATGCAGTCAATGGCAGGCAAAGGATAATGCGCCGGGGATTGGTCTTGGTTACCGGCGCGAGCAAAGGGATCGGGAAAGCAATTGCCGTTGCCCTGGCGCGGGACGGCTTTGACTTGATTCTGTGGGCCCGGTCTGAGGACCAGCTGGCGCAGGTTAAACAGCAATGCGAAGAATTTGGCGTGTCGGCGCACACTCAGTGCGTGGATGTCAGCCAATGGCAGATGGTGCATGAGGCCAGCACGCGTTTTGCCCACAGTGAGCCGCTGGCCGGAGTGGTCATCAATGCAGGCATCGGCGTGTGGCAACCGCTGGATAAAGTCTCCATTGAACAGTGGCATGAGACCCAGGCGGTAAATTTGAATGGCGCGTTCTACACGTTAAAAGGAACAATGCCCGGACTGTCGCGGGCTGGTAGTGGCCGAGTGGTTGTGATCGGATCAGATGCTTCAGTTTTTCCGTTTCCTGATCGTACAGCCTATTGCGCGTCAAAATGGGGGCTGGCGGGATTGGTGGAAAGTCTCAGGGAAGAATTGCGTCCTTCCGGCGTCAGCATCACCCACCTTTTGCCGAGCCGTGTGGACACGGAATTCTTTGGGTCCGGCAATACTTCGAGGAAGCATGCCCTCAGAGCGGAAGATGTGGCTGCCATTACCGCCTTTATCTTTTCTCTGCCGGTCCACATTGAGATACGCACTCTATCGTGCGCATCCATGCTTGAGACGTTTGGCCCGTTTCCGGCAAAAATGGTGAAACATGGTAATGGCCCAGGGAGCAGAAATTGACACGTACGCTGATTACACCGCCTGATCACACCAAAGCCATTGGCGCTTACTCGCCGGGCGTAAAAGTGTCCCTGGAAGGTAAGTCACTCCTGTTTATCAGCGGACAAGTGGCCAGTGATGAAAACGGCAAAGCGATTGGTCCCGGAGATCCGGCTCTCCAGACAGAGTATGTATTTCAGAAAATCAGGGCGGTGCTAAAGGAAGCCGGGGGCGATCTTGAAGATCTGGCTAGCGTCGTGATCTACGTTAAATCCGTCGGTGATTTTCCCGCCATTTCAGGCGTACGCAACAAGTATCTGGCCACAGCCCGGCCTTCCAGCACACTTGTAGAAGTGTCGAGAATGGCCCTGGACGAGATCCTGGTTGAAATCAGCGGCGTGGCAGTGGTGCCCCGATGAGTACTGAATGGAAACGGATTACAGCCCTGATGGCTGACTTTGCAAAGCCGGGTAACTTTCACGCAGTCGTTGCCGGGGGCCTGAACCTCGATAAAACACTGATATTAGACCGCGATCCTGATGATGACGGCACCGCGCGGATTCTGAAACGTGAGCATGGTTTTGGAGGCCACGCGGGAAATGCCGCGTGTGCCCTGGCGCGCATTGGCGGTCAGGTTTCCGTCCTGGGCAGCATTGGTGACGACGCAGCAGGACGGCAGGTTATCGAAAACCTGCAGGCAAGCGGCGTGAAGGCAGACAGCGTATTTATTCACGCCGGAGCGAAAACGGGTGAAGTCGTCATTCCAGTGGGGCCACAAAGGCATTTTATGATGATGGACCGCGGAGCCAATGATCTGGAGTTGCCACCTGCCAGGGCAAAGCAACTCCTGGCCGAGGGGTGCGATCTTCTGATGGTTTTTGATCCGCCGCCTCCCACGGCCCGGGTACTGGCGGAGTTGCGTAAGGAAGCGGCATGGCCCCTCATCTGGAACCCCGGCGGAATCCTTGTGCATGATTCGTCATTGACGCCCCTCATCCTCAGTGCAGACATTCTGATTCTGAACCGCAGCGAGTTTACAGCGATGTTCCCGGCTGATGCGAATGGATCATTGCTTCCGAGTGAAGGCCATACAGTGATAAGAACGGAAGGCAGGAATGGTTGCAGCGTGTTCTGCAATGGCAAGACAACGCACGTTCCTTCTTTTAGCGTAAGCGGTGTCGACGAAACAGGAGCAGGAGACGTATTCACGGCTGCGTTCAGTTTTGCGTTTCTGATGAAACAACCGGTGGTTCAGGCTGCACGGTTTGCTTGCGCCGCGGCCGCGCTTTCAACTTGCGCGATAGGTGCCAGAGGCAACCTGCCCGCCCTTGATGAGGTGCTCAGGTTCATCGGCGCGTGTGAAAACGCGGAACGAGCTTCAGCGGCGGTGCCAAATTGAGTCTCTCTATGAATGGTGCAGACCAAACGGTTGTGTATCTCGATGCATTCGCATCCACCCCGATCGATCCTCGCGTTCGGGAGTTCATCCAGAGTTCGATGGAGCTGGCATTTGCCAATCCATCCAACAAGTTCAACTGGGCAGGAAAACGGGCGGCAGACTACATCGATTATGCCAACCAGCAAGTACTGCGTTATCTGGGCTGGAGCGGCGGGCAGGTTGTTTTCACGAGTGGTTGCTCCGAAGGAAACAACACCGTAATTGCGGGGATTGTGCTGCGCGGACTCAAAGACAGAAACATCCCGCACATCATCACTTCGGCCATTGAGCATAAATCAATCCTGAAAGCCCTGGAGAAATTTGAAAGCCTGGGCCTGTGTACTTTTACGCTTATTCCACCACTGCGCAATGGCGTAGTGGATGCCGGTTCCGTCCTGGAGAGCATCACGCCACAGACCGCACTGGTCTCAATCATGTTTGTGAATAACGAGGTAGGCACCCTCCAGCCCGTTCGTGAAATCCGGCGCATCTGCAGGGAACGCAATATTGCATTCCATACCGACATTACCCAGGCGATTGGAAAAATCCCGCAGAAGGCCGGTGAATGGGCTGAAGACCCGGATTTTGTGACCTTCAGCGCGCATAAGTTTTATGGGCCTAAAGGAATTGGAGCATTGGCGGTCCGTCTGGAAACTCCCGGTCAATTGGTTCCCTTGATCGCTGGTGGTGGCCAGCAGGACGGACTTCGTGCAGGAACTGAGAACGTCCCTGGAATTGCGGGCCTGGGAAAGGCGCTGGAACTTGTGATGAAGGAAGACCAGGAGATCCGGGCACACCTGGAGCGCCATGATCGTTATTTCCGGAAAACTCTTGTGGAAGCCATCCCGGGCATTTCCTGGAATGTTCCACAGGAAAGCTGCGTGCCGGGATGTTTGAATTTTGGTATTGCCGATGTAGAGGCAGCATTGCTTCTCGAAGGCCTGCCTGAGATTGCGTTCTCAACCG
>DAHUXF010000115.1 GCA_027307295.1 Acidobacteriaceae bacterium | reverse complement strand
GCCATTTCAAAACGTCCGATGCGGTCGCTCCGCGCGTCAGTAAAGGCGCCCTTCACATGGCCAAACAATTCGCTTTCAAATGTGCCTTCAGGAAGACCGCCCGTGTTTACTGAGATCAGTGACTTATCGGCGCGATGCGATACGGCATGGAGCATCCGCGCAGCCACCTCTTTCCCGGTGCCGTGTTCGCCGGTGATGAGAACATTGGCGTCAGAGGGGCCAACCTGCGCAATTGCATCGACGACAGGCTGCATGGAAGGTGCATTTGCAATAAAGGCCACTCCGCTGTGTGCATTAAGCAGCCGATTGGCCGCCTCCAGTCTCTGTCCTCGCCGCAGGGCCTGGTAGAACTCCGCATAGGTCCTTATGGACGCTACCAGGCGCTCGTCATCCCATGGTTTTTGGATAAAATCACGAGCGCCCCGCCGGACAGCTTCCACGGCGAGATCAATCGTGGCCCAGGCCGTCATAATAATGATAGGGACCCGGTCATCCAGCAGCCGGATATTCTCCAGAAGCTGCATACCTTCTTTTCCCGAAGTAGTATCGCGAGCGTAGTTCAGATCCAGAAGAAGAGTATCGTATTCGCGCACCGCCATCGATTCCAGAACTACCTGGGTGGACGAGGCTGTTTCTACCTCAAACCCTTCGGCGCTGAGAAGCATCTTTAGGGCTTCACGAATCGCTGACTGATCGTCGGCTACCAGAATCCTATAAGTTCGGGAGCTCTCCGACATGGAACAGATTCATAACTGTTTTCAATCAGGATGTCAAGGCTGCTATGTTTTGTTATGTTTGCAGAAATCTAACCAACGAATTCTCAAAGATTAATCTGTTCGCAGGGCAATTGTTGGATCAACCGATGCAGCCTTAAAGCTGGTTAGGACGCTGGCGGCTGCAGCTATTAGAACTAGAGGGATAGCAGCTTTTATTACCACGCCGGACACAGCTCTGTGCGAAGTGTAGGAAATTTTTTCCAGAAATTGAACTAGTGGATAGGCAACGATGGCCCCGGCAATCATGCCGGTTGAAACCAGCTTTAATCCTTGCTTAAGGAACAGTAGGACGATCTCAGAAGGCTTGGCGCCTACAGCCATGCGGACTCCAATTTCTTTCGTCCGCATACGTACCTGATAGCTCAGTAAGCCAGAAAGGCCAATCGCTGTGAGCAACAATGCAATGCCGCCAAAGACGGCCGTGAGCGACATATAGAACCTCGGATTGGCCAGCGAGCCGGTCAATACCTGACCAAGCGGACGCACGGACGCCAAAGCCAGATCGGAGTCTTCAGAGGCCAGAGCAACGCGAATTTCAGTCGCAACATCAGTCCCCTTTCTGGTGCGCACCAGAATGGATGTCAGGAATGATTTATTCACAAACTGCGCTATATTGTCCGGGACTTGATTCTCTGGCACATACATGGTCGATGAGGGAGCCCGGTCCAGGCCCGATTCGTGGATGTCTGCGACCACGCCAATAATTTGCCTCGGCGTGTCCGCAAACTGCGGTCCCAACTCCTCTCCGGCTTTCACAAAATGTCCGACTGCACTCTCCTTGGGCCACCAGCGGCGCGCGAGCGTCTCATTCACGATCGCCACCAGAGGGCTGGACCGACGATCATTGTCTGAAAAATACCTTCCTGCAAGACGCGGGATGCGCATGACCCGAAAATAGTCCGGGCTGATGATCGCGTAGCCGGCGGCATGGTCAATCTCTTCCGGAGCTTCGGTTGGATAGACTGGAAGATTCAGTCCTCTCTCCAGGGGTAATCCATTGATGCTCGCGGACGCTTCTACGTCGGGAAGCCGTTGGAGCCGCGTAAGCAATTGTGCCAGCAATTGTGCTGAGGGGTGTGCTTGCCCATACTTGCTTCCCGCCAGGGAGACTTGTCCCACAACCACGTGCTGCGGATCAAATCCTGGAACCACTCCGCGCAGCTCCAGAAAGCTCCGCAGCAATGTCCCGGTGCCAGCAAGTAAAACCAGGGTCAGCGCCATCTGCGTGGAAACCAAAATGGGGCCGGTACGGGTGCGACGGGCTCCCGGACTTATACCGCGAGGCGCTTGCCGCAGGATCTCGTTGACATCAACGCGGGCAATTCGCTGAGCAGGAAATAATCCGAAGGTCACGACTGTCAGCATGGAGGTTACGACCATAAAGACGAGTACCGGCCCATCGATTTGCACCTTGCCGCTCAGGGGCAGCTCGGGAGGAAGAAATGTCAGGATGAACGGAAGAGCTTCTTTGGCCAGGATCAGACCAAGAAGGCCGCCGAGAATTGCCAGAATGATGCTTTCCGTCAGCGGAATCTGCACCAGTCTACGCCTGCTCGATCCCAGCGCGGCCCGCATGGCAATCTCCTGCCTTCGTCCCAATCCCCTGACAAGGAGGAGAATGGCCAGATTGGTGCATGCGATCATTAGTACAAACGCGACGGCGCCAGACAGAACCGTGAGGCTCTTCCTGACATGGCCCACAAGAAATTCCCTTAGCTCTTCCGCCACGAGTTCACCCTTGAGTTCCGGATGTGCTGCTATATAGGGTAGTGCGCTCTGCTGGGAAAGAATTGCCAGCTCCTGCTGCGCACGCTGCAGAGATATGCCCTGCTTCAGGCGTGCCCATACCCGGTAATCGCTTCCGGGATCGGCCGTCGCTTCATCAAGTTGCAGCGGTACCCACAAATCGGCGTCAGGGTAGGAGCGGAACTCCCTGGGCATAACGGCAATGACGGTGTAGCTCTCATTATTAATACGTACAGAGCGGCCAAGGACCGTCTGCGAGCCGCCAAAATCACGCTGCCACACTCCATAACTGAGAATTACGGTCCGCGGTCCTCCAGCCCGGTCCTCGTCCGGACGGAAGTCACGCCCCAGGTACGGAGCTGCATTCAGCGTGGCCAGAAACCCTTCCGACACACGAAGTGCCTTGCGGTATTGCGGAACTCCTATTCCACCCAGGTTAATCCCAACATCAAGCGGATGCATCACCGTAATACTTTCAAATGAAGTAGCCTGCTGCCGCACCATGAAGAAGGCCTGCGCCGTTACATCCACCCTGATATGGGCGTGATTGTCGCGCCAGTGAAGTACGGTGATCTGCTCTGCATTGGGATAGGGGAGGGACCGCAGCAGAGCAGCATTAACAATGCTGAAGACGATTGTATTCGCGGCCAGACCCAGTGCCAGAGTGAACACAGCTGTCGTGGTAAACCCTTTGCTCCTGGCCAGCGTTCGGCCTGCCAGACGGAAATCCTGGAGAAGGTTTCGCATTATTCTTTGCGCTCGTCCAAAAAGTGGAAGCCGTCTTCGAAACTAGCCCCGTAATCTTTCTTTTTCTGTACGTGGCCATGAAGTCCCGGGCTAGCGACACCAGGAAATCCGCAACCACTCAGATGCAGTACGCGTTCAAGTGAAAAGCATTTACCCGGCCAAAGTAGATAATATAAAATCATCACACAAACCAAAGTAACAAATTGACTTCATAAACATTGAATATTAGAGATGTTGGTTAGCTTTCATTCCTGTGGCTTTCAATATGCCGTGGAACATCCTGCCCCGTCCACAAAAAAAAGACTTAATATTGATCTTGAAAAGTGTCCACTGCTGGACGCCTGCTGTCCACCTGCGGACAGCAAAAAGCATTGTTTTCCCGATTCGCCGGCCGGAGGGCCGGCACAATGGCCATGACGCCGGGCAACCAGAACGGATTTTATGCCGCTGGCGGCGGTCTGCCACACTCTCTTCAGATTGTGTCGCCAACATTTTCACATTGGCTACTCTCTTGCTAACAAAGTAATGAAACCCAAAAAATCAAGCTTCAATGAACCTTCTATGCTACAAAGGAGAATCCATGAATCGTATTTTAGGATTGCAAAAATTGGCTGTATTTGCGCCGAGTGCTACTACCGGGGAAGAGATGATGATGAGCACGGCAAGTGGGATTTGCCCCTTCAACCAGGAGGCAGAAGAAAGCAGCCCATTGTACGTTGCGTAAAAACCATCCGGCAAACCGTTCTTAACGTCTTAGACCCCGGCTTGGTTCTGAACGGTTTGCCTACCATTCCTGGACTTTGCGATTGCATCATTAGAACCCATATTTCTCATATCAAGCAGGAAGCCGTGAGCAACGGGGCCTTGCGTACATCTGCCTACTGAAGCACCTTGAAGGAATGAGGGCATGCGAACTAGACCGAATGTGCTACACAACCTGGTGGACAGCGTCTACCACGAGAGTTTTGATCGCTACGCGCCCCGCCAGTCAAGTTTTTATGAGCTTGTATCGAGCCGTCTTCCTGCCGGCTGGGAGCTGAAACGGCAACACCTTTGGTTTTATTGTTTCAATCCACAAAATTTACTCCCGCAGCAGGGATGGAAAATCCACATCTCCGCGCGTCTTTCAGATGCCTACAAGGTTCTTGACCGTGTCAGCGAAGTCCTTTTTCGCCGCCACGACATCAACTTTAAATTTGCCCTGGACGCGCCGGTGTTGCAGCTTATCAACAGCAAAAACTTCTCACGTGGCAGCTCGGCTAAATTCATCACCATCTATCCCCCCAACGATCACTGCTTTCTCGATGTCATTGAGCACCTTCACCAGAAATTAAACGGTCTTATGGGGCCTTATATTCTATCTGACCACCGCTACAAGACCAGCAGTACTGTGTTTTATCGCTACGGAGGAATGCAGCTCTACGATGTTCTGAATGTTAAGGGGGAACGGGTCCCCATGTTAATTGCGCCGGATGGAAAGCAGGTTCCCGATCAGAGGGCCCCCTATCCGGTTACTGCTGAGTGGGCCAGCGCTCCGCTCATACAGCATGAAGCGACAGATGATGATAAAGAGGCCAGCCAGACGCTCAAGCAGGGACGTTACGAAATCGAGAGCGTGATTGATTTTTCGAACGCGGGTGGAGTGTATAAGGCTTTCGATCATGTCAGCCAACGGCCCGTCCTGATCAAGGAAGCCCGGCCTTTTATTAATGAATCGCCGGACGGACGCGATGCTATCGCACAACTGAAGAAGGAATATCGCCTTCTGGCCGCCGTGGCGGACACCGGGATCGCCCCCGTGCCTGTGGACCTTTTCCAGGAATGGGAACATTGGTTTCTGGTGGAAGAATACATTGACGGAATGGTCCTAAGCAGCCATTCTGCCGCACACAACGTCCTGCTGCGGACACGGCCTGGGCAAATCGACTTTGAGGAATGGCATCGCATTTTCCGCGAAATCTGCCTCAACCTCATCAGGATTGTCGAAGTGCTGCATGACCGCGGGATCGTTTTTGCCGATCTCTCTCCCAGCAACGTGATGGTGTTAACGGGGCAAACCTGCCTGAAGATTATCGATTTCGAAGGAGCACACCAGAAGGGAGTAGATTGCCCCACGGGGCTCTACACCGCGGGGTTTGCGTCCCCTGATCGCCTAAGCGGCACGGCCGGTGCAATCGAAGATGACTATTATTCGCTGGGAGCAGTGCTGTTTTCCTACCTCTTCCCGTGGAACGGACTGTTTCACTTTAGTGCAGATTCGCCCGCCAGGCTCATGCAGTCCATCTGCAGGGATTCGCGATTGCCGAAGAACGTCACAAATATGGTTCTGGGTCTGATCAATCATGACCGAAAGCAGCGGTCCACTCCTGCGCATCTCCGTCAGTTGCTGGAGCAAAAGTTGGAAGCCCAGGCAGAACCGCCGTGCGCGGACATTGCCATTAACTACTCCACAGTCTTGAAACGCATGGTTGACCATTGGCAGAGCACAGCCGACTTTGAACGGGATGACAGGCTCTTCCCAGCAGATCCAAAGCTATTTTCAACCAATCCCCTCAGCCTGGCCTTTGGCGCGTGTGGTGTGGCCTACGCATGGCACCGGATCCATGGAGAAGTGCCAACGCAGGTCCTGCAGTGGATTCAACGAAAAACCTTAACCCCTCAGTCATATCCGCCGGGACTGTATGTCGGACTTGCAGGAATTGCATGGAGCCTGCTGGAGATTGGATTGTTGGCAGAAGCGGAAAGGGCCATGCGCCTGATCGACGGGCATCCACTGGCCTATGAGACTTGTGATCTCTTCTACGGGACCGCCGGGTGGGGAATGGCAAGCCTGCGCCTCTGGATGGCGACCCAGAACAGCTTTTATCTGTCTCTCGCGGAAAAAGCCGGAGCACATCTTATAAAACAATGCAGAGAAGACGAACGCGGCTGCCATTGGGGAGAGAGTTCGGATACTCCGCTCGGGTTGGCCCACGGATCTTCAGGAATCGCGTTATTTCTCCTCTACCTGTATCTCGCCACCAGACATGAGAAGTATCTTGCGGTCGGAGAGCGCGCGCTTGATTTCGATTTAAGCTTTGGCATTGGGACAAAGGATGGCGGGCTTACCTGGGCCAAGTCAGCTGCGTCCTCATCACCGGTTTATCCTTACTGGCAGCACGGCAGCGCTGGAGTTGGCATTGCCACGGCCCGCTACTGCCGGCTTTTGGGTGAAACCCGCTTGCAGGGCATTCTGGAAAAAATCTATCTCGATGCCGACCGGAGGTACTCAGTTTTTGCTGGACGATTTACCGGACTTGCCGGCATTGGCGATTTTCTTCTCGATATGCACGACCTCACCTCTCAAGACAGATACCTGCACAGCGCCAGACGCCTTGCGGAAGGCATGATGAACCTCCAGGTGGAACATAGCGGGATCGCATTCCCAGGCAGTTCGCTATCCAGATTGTCTTCTGATTTCGGCACGGGCGGCGCGGGAATTGCACTGTTCTTGAACCGTCTTACAGGCAGGCAGCAGAACGATTTTATGCTTGACGCATTATTTGCAGGCGATGTTACTGTATCAACGGAGCGTGAAGAGGCGATTCAGGAAATACTGATCAGGCCTTAACTGTGGAGTGGATGCCGGTTGCATTCGAATCGCTACCATCCTCTACGACTTCACTGTTGCCACGAAGGACGTTCTGGTGATCTCCAAAACCATCGCTCTCTTTTATCTTGTATTTGCCGGCCTGGGATGTATGGTTGCACAGGACCAATTCGAAAAGAAGCTTATCGAGAACCGTTACGAACTCACTCTCAGGGACAATCGCTTGTACGGAGCAGGAAGTGAGGTCCTGCAGAAAGCGATTTCATCCGCCCAGTTTGTTCTGATTGGCGAACAACACGGAACGACTCAGACTCCAGAATTCGCTGCCGCTATCTGTGACCTTGCGGTGCCCCAGGGATTCCACGCCATGGCGGTGGAAACCGGTCCCTTGATTGCCCACCAGTTGGAACAATGGAGCCACTCGTCAGATTCACGTGGACATGTTGCTGAATTTCAGAAAGAGTTTCCTGATTCCGTTCCTTTCTACAGCCTGCGGGAAGAAACTGATTTACTGGCGCATTGCAGCCATGCCGACGCGGGCGGCAAATTTCATATTTGGGGACTCGATCAGGAGTTTTACGGGTCTTCCCGTTTCCTGCTTGAGAGCTTGCTGAATTCCCACCCCGGCAAGGAGGCCGCTGCCAATCTGCGCCAGATGCTGCGCGAAAACGATGAAGCTTACCGCCGGGCTGTCGCAACAGGTAACGTTAGTGAAACCTTTATGCTTGCGGTGCCGGACGCCGAGATCCAGAAACTGAAGGGCGCAATTTCCAGGGAGGGCAATCCGGCCTCTCAAGCCATTCTCAATTCCTTCATTGAAAGCCGGGATATCTATCGCAAACATCTCCTAGGGGCCGGTTATGACTCCAACCGCCAGCGGGCAATGCTGATGAAGGAGTTATTTTTGCGCCGCTATCATGAAGAGACACGCGCCGAAGGCAAACCCGCAAAGGTGTTGTTGAAGTTCGGCTCAGCCCATCTTTACAAGGGAATCAATCCTCTTCATAACAATGATCTCGGCAATTTTGTCGCGGAACTTGCGGAGAGCCATCACGCCATCTCACTTCACATCAATGTAGTCGGCGTAAGAGGCGCGGACGCCAGCGTCACTGCTCCCGGCCATCCAC